>NZ_JBHWZS010000087.1:0-29537 GCF_042728155.1 Streptomyces sp. NPDC060209 | reverse complement strand
CCCACCCCCTGGTGGTCGCCGGCATTCTGATATATTTTCTGTGGTTTCTCTTTCACCCTTTGGGGGGGGGCGTCGGGCCCGGGGTTACCGGCCCCCCCCCGCGCCAGATGCGCTGAGCCGAAGGTACGGGGGGAACCCCGGCTCATTACGCGGCCGATGACCAGTCGGCACTCACTACTGCGCCGGATCGCCGAAGAACGTTACAGCTGATTCGTTCGCGCAGGTCAGCGCGTTGTCGAGGAGGGCGTGGACAACGAGCTCGCGGTGGGTACTGCCGTCGGCCGCGGGTCCGTTCCGCCCTGCGCCGCGTCGTCCCGCGTGCTCTCCTCGGACGGCGTCCGGAAGGTGATCGAGGGGAGGGAACCCTCGCCGTCGCCGCCCTTGTCGCCGCCGTTGTCCTTGTCGCCGCCGTTGTCCTTGTCGTCGCCGGGGCCGTCGCCGCTACGGTCGTCCGCACCCAGGAGGCGGTCGCAGAAGCGGTCCAGATTGGCCTCTCCGTCCGCCAGGCCGAGGAGCCGGCGCTCCTCCTCCTGGCTCAGGGCGCCCTCACGGTGGTCGCGGCATGCCTTGACCGACTTCCTGTACACCTCGGCCGCGGACCCTTCGGGTACCTGGCGTCCGTCCGTGCCGTCCTGGGTGCCACCGGTGCCGCTGTCCTGGTCGCCGTCCTCGCGGTCCGCAGCGCCGCCGCCGTCCTGCCCGGTCCGCCCGTCGCCCTCGGGCGTACCGGCGTCCGGCACGTCCGAGGCGGCCGGTGGACCGGGCGAGCGGGACGGGACGGAGGGCAGGGGCGAAGGTTCACCCGCGTCGGGCACCTCGGCGCCCAGTTCCTCGGGAGACGCGGCCGCCGAGACGGACGTGGCCGGTACCGGCGAGCCGTGGCCGCCGAACGGCGCGGGAATCATGCCGGTTCCCGCGGCGACCGCCACCCCGCCGAGCGCGCACCCGGCGAGCGAGACGGCGAGACCGTAGCGCACCGGACGGGTCCAGCGCGGGCGCCGCCGGAGCGGGGCCGTGGGCGCCGCCCCGATCCTTACGTTGTGCAAGGCGTCCTGCTGTCCGGCGAGTCCGGTGGGACTCGCCGCACCTGCCCGCTTCCCGCCCCCGGACGCCTCACGGAAAGCGGTCATCACCGCGGCCTCGCCGGGAAGTTCGTCACCCGACGGGCCCGGGGCGCGCAGCGCGAGCAGCGCGGCCTCCAGCCGTCGGGCCTCGGTTCTCGCGTGATCGCCGACGGGCTCGACGGACTCGCCACGGAGCAACAGCTCCGCCGCGTCCGCGTCAAGCCACTCGTGCTGCTCGTCGGCCATCACATGTCCCTCTGCGTCCACGGACGCGAATGCGTCACACCGGCGGGCGCCACCGCCCCCTGGCGGCCGGGGCGTTGCGCGGGTACGGCTCCGAGCTCCGCGCCCACCGCCGGAACATCATCCTCCGGGCCGTGGTCGGCGCCGACCAGCTCCGCCAGCCGCTTCAGTCCGCGGTGGGCGGCGGTGCGCACCGCACCGGGGCGCTTGCCCAGGGTCTGGGCCGCGCTCTTGGCGTCGAGCCCGATCACGACACGGAGCACGACCGCCTCGGCCTGGTCCTGCGGCAGCTGCGCGATGAGTGACATGGTGCGTCCCGTCGCCAGTGACTCCAGGGCCTCGCCCGCCGTGTCGGACTCGGCGGCCTCGCCCTCCAGCTCGCTCTCGTCGCCACCGATCGCGGGGCGCCTGCCCCGCATCCGTATGTGGTCGAGCGAGCGGTTGCGCGCTATCCGGGCAGCCCAGCCGCGGAACCGGTCGGCGTCACCGCTGAACCGGTCGAGGTCACGCGCTATCTGCAGCCAGGACTCGGACGCCACGTCCTCGGCGTCCGGCTCACCGACCAGTGTCCGTATGTAGCCCAGCAGCCGTGGGTGCACAGCGCGGTACACAGTCCGGAAGGCGTCCTCGTCCCCGTCCTGTGCCGCGAGCACCGCGGCGGTCAGCTCCGCGTCGTCCCCCAGCACTCCCTCAACCCGCCCTGCTGATCCGAATCGTAGCTGGTCACCACTACTGCGCCACCCTGCGCGACTCAGCACGCTACGTGGTCGGACGGTGCCCCGTCCATGACTTGTACAACCCGCAACTGTCTCCTGACCCAGAGCGGTGTGACAGAAAACGCACCCGCGGCGCTGAGATGAGTACGGGGTCGCTCTGCGGCCCTGTGGAAGACGACCGGGGCCTCTCCTGTGGGGGGTGGCGGCCCCGGTCGTCGTCCCCTTCGCGTCATGACGTCACTTCGGGGATACGTCGCCGGGCCGGCCACGGCCGCGAGCGCGGCGGGACATCACCGCGCGCAGCACCCGCCGCCCCTCGGTCGACAGGTCCAGGACCCGGCGCAGCCCCGTTCCGTCGCCCGCAGTTCCGGCGGTCTCCGCGAGGCTCTCAAGGATCTCGGTCTGGCGGCGGAACTCTCCCGCGACCAGCGGACCACCGCCCGCCGCCCCGGCCACCCGGCAGTCCTCAGAGTTTTCCGCGCCGCCGGCCGGGAGGTCGAACGCGCGGTGGATGTCCAGCGCGAGGAGCGAGCAGGCGTCCGCCCACACGCGCAGCGGTCCGGCGGCGAAGTCCCGGGGCGCCGTGCCGAGCAGCGCCCGGACACGGGCCGTCGTGTCGTCGCTTCCCGCGGCACCCTCCAGCGCCGCGTGTGCGGCGTCGAGCCGGGCGGCCCATTCCGCTCCGCTCCCACAGCCCGCCCAGAGCGGGCGCAGCGGCTCCGGATCGCCCCCGCCCTCCGACAGCGGAAGGCAGCGGTCCAGACAGGCGACCCCACTCGCGGCCAGACCTCGCTCGTCGGCACGGGCGATCAGCTCCAGCAGACTCATCGACGCCTCCCCCATCGGTCCATCGGTCCTCGGGAGCGCACCGCTTCCCGTTACCGCGTACAGCGCCAGATGGCTGAAAAGCGTCACTCTTCCGACACGAGAGATCACAGCGGGACTCAGTCGGACAGGCTCTCGATGCCCAGACGGTCCAGGAAAGCGAAGAAAAGTTCCTCTCCGGACCACTCGGGCTGCTCGATGCGCAGCAGTTCGAGCAGCGGCCCTTCGAGAACTCCCCGGCCGGATTCGGCCGCCCACCGGACGGCCCGCGCCGCCGCGTCCTCGGGCGGCAGGAAAAGGTCCTCGAGCGTCGAGCCGTCCAGGTCGAGGTGCGCGGCCATCGGCGCCCTGCCGAGGCAGGCGTACCAGGACCCGCTGTGCGGCGCCGCCGCTTCGACGGCCACGCAGACGCCGTCCATGACGAACCCGAGGAGTACCGGCGCCCGTGCGGCGTCGGCGAGTGCGGTCATGCTGCCGAGCGAGGGCTCCGTCGGGTGGGACCAGACCTGCCACCCGTCCGCGCGGTACTCACGCAGCGTCAGCCGCTCGCGCGCGTCCCGCAGCGCCGGGTGGCCGATGAGCGGCTCACCGCTGCGGCCCACCAGATAGCAGCCCCAGAAACCCACGTCGTGCTCCCCCCGCGGTCCGGGCTGCCATTCTTCCCTCCCGGCGCCGCGGGAAGCGCGAGAACGGGTCAACTCGGACGAATGCCGGACCGGTCGACGACGGGGCGGACAGCGGGGTCACGCCGAGGGCCGCGCGCTCGCCCTGGAGTTCGGATCAGTCCGACGAGTCGACCTTGTCCGCCAGAGCGGTGAACTGTGCCCAGGTCAGCTTCGGCTCCCGCGGGTCCCACAGCTTCTGGGAGACCGCGTTGAGCGGCATCCGGATCCCTTGCGCCACCTGCGTCTGCGTCTGCGCGTTCGGGAAGTCGCCCCAGACCGCGAACCGGCCGCCCAGGATCTGCTTCGAGTAGCGCTCGGCCACCGGCTCGGTCCCGCGCAGGACGAACGGGGTCCACTGCTCGTAGATCCGCTTGCCCGTCGGGTAGGTGAAGTCGTTGGGCTCGCCGAGCACGTAGTAGAGGTACTCGTCGTTGAGGTTGACCACCTTGCGGCCCTCGGCCAGGTAGTCCTGGGGCGGCCGGGCTCCGATCTCCTTGCCCGTCCAGTACTCGACCTCGATGCCCTTGTCGGCGGTGACCGTCCCGCCGCTGAAGAAGCCGTCGTTCCACGCCTTGGGGATCTTTTCGGCCTTGCGGATGACCGCGGCGCGGTCGTTCAGCCAGCCCTCCGCCAGGTCCTGGATGGTGGCGTCGTCGCCGTACTTCTCCCGTGCGGCCGAGGCCAGCTGCGGGTAGGAAGCCGCCGGATCGCTCACCGTGAGCGCCTGGTACTCGTCCGCGCCGACGTGGAACCAGTCGCCGGGGAAGAGCTCCGCGTACTCCTTGAGCAGGTCGTCGACGATCTTTGCCGCCTCGGGCTTCGAGATGTCGATCGCACCCTCCCGCGCGACGCCCTGCGTGTTGCGAAGCTGGAGGTCGGGGTGGACGCGCAGGACGGCACCCAGGTGTCCCGGGGAGTCGATCTCGCCGACGACCGTGATGTGGAGGCTCTGGGCGAGCTTCAGGATCCGGCGGACCTCGGCCTTGGTGAGGTGTTCCTCGGAGACCACCTCGGGGTGCAGGTCGGACTCGATCCGGAAGGCCTGGTCGTCGGAGAAGTGGAGGCCGAGCTGGTTGAGCTTGAGGTCGGCCATCTCGCGCAGCCGGTCCTCGATCCAGTCCGCCGAGTAGTGCTTGCGCGCGATGTCGAGGTTGAGCCCGCGCTGCGGCCTGTCGGGCGTGTCGCGGACGACGCCCTCGGGCACGGTGCTGTCGGCCTTCAGCGACTGCTTGAGGGTGCGGGTCCCGTAGAAGACGCCCGCCTGGCCGGGGCCACTGATCGTGACCCGGTTGTCCTCGGCCTTCAGGGTGTACGACTCCGGGTCGCCCTTGCCCGAGGCGGCGAGCGCCAGCTCGACGTCACCGGACCGGGGGGACTTCTCGCCCCGGTAGCCGATCTTCAGCTCCCCGGCGAGCAGCTTCGCCTCGTCGGCGAGCTCGGGGTCGGCCGCGACGACCGCGCTGTCCTTGGCCGGTTTCCAGCCGGGCCCGCGTGCGGCGGTGTGCTCCCGCACCGCGGGTACCGACTGCGGCGTCGTGGAGAGCGGGTAGCTCCGGGTGGGTGACGGTGAGGCGGATGTGCGGGCCGAGGCCGACGCGCCGTTCTGCGTGCCGGGGCCGGAGCCCTCGGGCCAGACGACGACGGTGAGGGTGACGGCGGCTGCCACCGCGACGGCGGCGCCGGCCACCAGAGGTGCACGTGAGGGTGACATCGGTCAGAAACCTCCGGATCGGGGGAGAAACAGGTCAAAGAACATGAGAAAGCCGGGCACTTCCCCCGCTGATTCGTCCATCAAGCGTTCCGAAACTCTCCCGTCCGGGTGAAGTTCTCGCATCCTTCGGTTGCGCGCCGTCCGGTCTCGCTAGCGTGAAAGCACACAGGAACCAGTCCTCACTCCCACCCCGCGCAACCTCGTCGCTCTCCGACCCCTCTCCAGGGTCACAGATGTCATTCATTCGAGGAGTCCCGCTGTCCAGGTCCAGCGAGTCGTCCCACGCCGACCTGCCGAAACCACCGCAGCAGGCCGGACGGACGGCCGTTCCCGTCCAGAACCGGGGCCCTGCCCCGGCCCTTCGGGAGGCCCCGGTGGAGGCCCCCGTTCCGGAACCAGTGTCCGTGAGTGCACGCCGGAGTGCCCACTCGAGTGGGCTCGGCCGCTTCAACAACTGGCCCCGGGACCTGGCCGAGGCCGCCCTGCTGGAGTGCTGCGGCAGCCGCCGCTGGGCGCAGCGGCTTGCCGCCCACCGCCCCTATCCGGACCTGGACACGCTGCTCGCCGCCTCCGACGAGGCGGGGTACGACCTCGGGCCCGCCGATCTCGCCGAGGCGCTCGCCGCGGAGAGCGCCCCCTGCCTGCACCATGACGCGCCCCGTGCCGCCCACCTCGCGCTGCGCGCCGCGCACGCCGCGTACGAGAGCCGGTTCGGCCATGCGTTCGTGATCTGCCTGGACGGGCTGCGCCCCTCCCAGCACGTCGACCAGGTGCTGGCCGCCATCCGTACCCGGCTGGCGCACGAACCGGACGAGGAGCGTTCCCTGACCGCGGAGGAGATGCGACGACTCGCCCGGGGCCGCATCATCGAGCTGGTGACGGAGGCGGGCCTGGCGCCCGACCCGTTCCCCCCGGTGGCATATGACCCCCGGTAGCCCGTCCGTGCCTGTTTGACTGCCGCTTTGATCACACCAGAGGCCCCGCCGCCATGGAACCGACAAAGCGTCGCTACGATGGCCAGGGCCGGTGGACCGTACCCGGCCGGGTCAGACCGACAGTCAAGCCGGCCGACCCCAATCCCCGCTCCCGGAGGGTTCTTCCGTGCCGGCTGGAACGCTGTACCGCGGCCGGGAAGGCATGTGGTCCTGGGTGGCTCATCGAGTCACCGGTGTCCTCATTTTCTTCTTCCTGTTCGTACACGTCCTGGACACCGCTCTCG
Source organism: Streptomyces sp. NPDC060209 (assembly GCF_042728155.1). Classification (NCBI taxonomy): domain Bacteria; kingdom Bacillati; phylum Actinomycetota; class Actinomycetes; order Kitasatosporales; family Streptomycetaceae; genus Streptomyces; species Streptomyces sp. NPDC060209. Next base: position 23,094 of record NZ_JBHWZS010000087.1, on the reverse strand, counting down.
TGCGTGTCTCCCCCGAGGCGTACGACGACGTCGTGGCCACATACAAGACACCGCTCGTCGCGCTTCTCGAATACGGCCTGGTGGCCGCGATTCTCTTCCACGCGCTGAACGGTCTCCGTATCGTCGCCGTGGATTTCTGGTCCAAGGGCCCGCGCGTTCAGAAGCAGATGCTCTGGGCCGTCCTGGGTATCTGGATCGTGCTGATGGTCGGGGCCCTGTATCCCGTCCTCGGTCACGCCGTACGTGAAGTCTTCGGGAGCTGAGGCCAATGTCCACCGAGACACCTTCCTCCGCGATCGGCGACGTCGAGTCGGTAAGCCTGTACGACATCGACAACCCCGCTCCGGTGATCGAGCCCCCGCGCAAGCGCACGGGCAAGACCCCCAAGGGTTCGCGCACGAACTTCGAGATGTACGCCTGGCTCTTCATGCGCCTGTCGGGCATCGTGCTGGTCGTCCTCGTCATCGGTCACCTGCTGATCCAGCTGGTGCTCGACGGCGGCGTGTCCAAGATCGGCTTCGCCTTCGTCGCGGGCCGCTGGGCCTCGCCGTTCTGGCAGATCTGGGACCTGGCGATGCTGTGGCTCGCCATGCTGCACGGCGCCAACGGCCTCCGTACGGTCATCAACGACTACGCCGAACGGGACAACACCCGCTTCTGGCTGAAGATGCTCCTGTACACCGCCACGGTGTTCACCGTCCTGCTGGGCACGCTGGTGATCTTCACCTTCGACCCGAACATCCGCTAGGCGCCGGGACAGAGGGACCAGAGGAAAACCATGCAGATCCACAAGTACGACACCGTCATCGTCGGCGCCGGCGGCGCCGGCATGCGCGCGGCCATCGAGTCGACCAAGCGCAGCCGCACCGCCGTGCTGACGAAGCTCTACCCCACCCGCTCCCACACGGGCGCAGCGCAGGGCGGCATGGCCGCCGCGCTCGCCAACGTGGAGGAGGACAACTGGGAGTGGCACACCTTCGACACGATCAAGGGCGGCGACTACCTGGTCGACCAGGACGCCGCCGAGATCCTGGCGAAGGAGGCCATCGACGCCGTCCTCGACCTGGAGAAGATGGGCCTGCCGTTCAACCGCACGCCCGAGGGCCGCATCGACCAGCGCCGCTTCGGTGGTCACACCCGTAGCCACGGCGAGGCCCCGGTCCGCCGCTCCTGCTACGCCTCCGACCGCACCGGTCACATGATCCTCCAGACGCTGTACCAGAACTGCGTCAAGGAGGGCGTGGAGTTCTTCAACGAGTTCTACGTCCTCGACCTCCTGCTCCAGGACGTCGACGGGGTCAAGAAGTCCGCCGGCGTCGTCGCCTACGAGCTGGCGACCGGCGAGATCCACGTCTTCCAGGCGAAGTCGATCATCTTCGCGTCCGGCGGCACCGGCAAGTTCTTCAAGGTGACGTCCAACGCCCACACCCTGACCGGTGACGGCCAGGCCGCCGCGTACCGCCGCGGTCTGCCCCTGGAGGACATGGAGTTCTTCCAGTTCCACCCGACGGGCATCTGGCGCATGGGCATCCTGCTGACGGAGGGCGCCCGTGGTGAGGGCGGCATCCTCCGCAACAAGGACGGCGAGCGCTTCATGGAGAAGTACGCGCCGGTCATGAAGGACCTCGCGTCCCGTGACGTCGTGTCCCGCTCCATCTACACGGAGATCCGCGAGGGCCGCGGCTGCGGCCCCGAGGGCGACCACGTCTACCTCGACCTCACGCACCTCCCGCCGGAGCAGCTGGACGCGAAGCTCCCGGACATCACCGAGTTCGCGCGTACGTACCTCGGCATCGAGCCCTACACGGACCCGATCCCGATCCAGCCGACCGCGCACTACGCCATGGGCGGCATCCCCACCAACGTCGAGGGCGAGGTGCTGGCCGACAACACCACCGTCGTCCCGGGCCTGTACGCCGCCGGCGAGGTCGCCTGTGTCTCCGTGCACGGAGCCAACCGCCTGGGCACCAACTCGCTGCTCGACATCAACGTCTTCGGACGCCGCTCGGGCATCGCCGCGGCCGAGTACTCCGCGAAGAACGACTTCGTCGAGCTTCCCGAGAACCCGGCACAGCTGGTCCAGGACCAGGTCGAGCGGCTGCGCGACTCGACGGGCACCGAGCGTGTCTCGGAGCTCCGCCTGGAGCTGCAGGAGTGCATGGACGCCAACGTGATGGTGTTCCGCACCGAGCAGACCATCAAGACGGCGGTCGACAAGATCGCCGAACTGCGGGCGCGCTACCTCAACGTGTCCATCCAGGACAAGGGCAAGCGGTTCAACACGGACCTGCTGGAGGCCATCGAGCTGGGCAACCTGCTCGACCTGGCCGAGGTCATGGCGACCTCCGCGCTGGCCCGCAAGGAGTCCCGCGGCGGTCACTACCGCGAGGACTACCCGAACCGCGACGACGTCAACTTCATGCGCCACACCATGGCGTACCGCGAGGTCGCGGACGACGGCACCGAGTCGATCCGGCTCGACTACAAGCCGGTCGTCACGACCCGCTACCAGCCGATGGAGCGTAAGTACTGATGGCTACCCCGACCCTGGACAAGACCGACAAGGCCGAGGCGGGCTTCGCCGACACCCCGTACATCACGGCCACGTTCCGGATCCGCCGCTTCAACCCCGAGGTCTCCGACGAGGTCCAGTGGCAGGACTTCCAGATCTCGATCGACCCGAAGGAGCGTGTGCTCGACGCCCTTCACAAGATCAAGTGGGAGCAGGACGGCACCCTGACCTTCCGGCGCTCCTGCGCGCACGGCATCTGCGGCTCCGACGCGATGCGGATCAACGGCAAGAACAGGCTCGCCTGCAAGACGCTGATCAAGGACATCAACCCGGAGAAGCCGATCACGGTCGAGGCCATCAAGGGCCTGACGGTGCTCAAGGACCTCGTGGTCGACATGGACCCGTTCTTCCAGGCCTACCGCGACGTCATGCCCTTCCTCGTCACCAAGGGCAACGAGCCGACGCGTGAGCGCCTGCAGTCCGCCGAGGACCGCGAGCGCTTCGACGACACCACCAAGTGCATCCTGTGCGCCGCGTGCACGTCCTCGTGCCCGGTGTTCTGGAACGACGGCCAGTACTTCGGCCCGGCGGCCATCGTCAACGCGCACCGCTTCATCTTCGACTCGCGTGACGAGGCCGGCGAGCAGCGCCTGGAGATCCTCAACGACCGTGACGGTGTGTGGCGTTGCCGCACGACGTTCAACTGCACGGACGCCTGCCCGCGTGGCATCGAGGTCACCAAGGCGATCCAGGAAGTGAAGCGCGCGCTGATCACCCGTCGCTTCTGACCCACGCGTTGCCTCGGGAGGCCCCGTTCGCGCACGGAACCGTGCGGGAAGCGGGGCCTCTTGGTGCATCGGGCGGGCCGGGACGGTACGGTCATGCGGAGCCGGTGACCGGCTCGCCTCTCCCGGTGCAGCACAGCGCGGGAGCAGATGGCTTGATGGAGAACGGGGAACGTTGTGAGCGATCCGAATCCGTACGCGGACGACTCATACAAGTGGGGCCCGCCCCAGCCGCCGGGCAATCCGCCCACGATGCCGGACGGCCAGGGCTACGGCTATCCGGCGCCGGGCGCCACTCCGGCGTACGGCTATCCGCAGCCGCTGCCCGACTCCGCGGCACAGCCCGGCCCCGGCTACGGCTATCCGGGTCCCGGTCAGCCGACGGAGCCCGGCTTCAACCTGCCGGCGCAGCAGGGCGGCGGCGGAGTGCCGATGCTCTCGCTCGGTGACATCACGGTGATGAACGACGGCATCGTGACCCCGTCCGGCACCTTGCCGCTCAAGGGCGCGGTGTGGACGGCGACGGACATGTCACGCACGGAGGAGAAGATCCCGACCGTGGGCATCGTGCTGGCGATCGTCTTCGCACTGTTCTGCCTCATCGGTCTGCTGTTCCTCCTGATGAAGGAGAAGCGCACGACCGGCTTCGTGCAGATCACCGTCACCAGCGGCGGGCGGCACCACTCGACGATGATCCCGGCGACGGGTCCCGAGACCTTCCAGTGGGTCATGTCCCAGGTCAACACCGCGCGTTCGATGAGCGCCTGAGCCCGGGCAGCTCGCTCCTCCCGAGCCCTCCCCACGCACAGCCCAGCGCTCCGGTCCGCCACCGGAGCGCTGCACCGGCCGGACGCCAGGATCCGCCGGGAGGATCTCCCGGTTAGCCTTGGGACCGTGGTGAAGCAAGAGAAGAACGTGGCGGACGCGGACGGTTCGATTCCGGCCGGAGGCGACGAGGCGGCCAGGAAGTCCAAGGCGCCGAAGAGCGAGCAGACCCGCACCCTGATCCTGGAGACCGCGCTCCGGCTCTTCGAGGAGCGCGGCTACGACCGGACGACGATGCGGGCCATCGCCCAGGAGGCGGGCGTCTCCGTCGGGAACGCCTACTACTACTTCTCGTCGAAGGAGCACCTGGTCCAGGGCTTCTACGACCGGCTCGCCGCCGAGCACGAGGCTGCGGTACAGCCCGTTCTGGCCGGCGACCGGGACCTCACCGTACGCATCCGGGGAGTGCTGCTCAGCTGGCTGGACGTGGCCGGGCAGTACCACCGCTTCGCCGCGCAGTTCTTCAAGAACGCCGCGGACCCGGACAGCCCGCTCTCGCCCTTCTCGCAGGATTCGGCCGCGGCCCGCGAGGCGGTCATCTCGGTGCACGAACGCTGCCTGTCGGGCTCCTCGGCCAAGGCCGACCCGGAATTGGCCAGGCTGCTGCCGCAGTTGATGTGGCTGATGCAGATGGGCCTGGTGCTGTTCTGGGTCTACGACCGGTCCGAGGGCACGGAACGCAGCCGCCGGCTCGTCGAGCGCACCGCGCCGATCGCCGCCCGGGCGATCGCGCTCTCCCGTTTCCGGGTGCTGCGACCGCTCGTGCGGCAGATCCACGACGTGCTGGTGGAGTTCATGCCCGGGGCGCCCTCGCGGGGCGCGCGGGACGTCAGATCCAGCTGAGTTCCCACAGCCGCCAGATCCCGGTGCCGTCGGAGAGGTACTGGGAGCCGGACACGGACTGCTTGCTGACGACGTAGTCCTTCTTCTGCCACAGCGGGACCAGTGGCACGTCCTGGCCGACCAGTTCCTGCAGTTCCTTGAAGTCGGCCGAGGTCCGGCCGCGGTCGCTGTACTGCTGGGTGGCGGAGATCAGCGCGTCCATCTTCGTGCTGGTGTAGCCGTTGTGGAGGGAGCTGTCGCGGCCGACCAGCGGCTGGCTGAACGTGTCGGGGTCCGGGAAGTCGGGAAGCCAGCCCAGGGTGTACGCGTCGTACTCGCCGGCCGCGTAGCCCTTCTGGAAGGCCTGCCACTCCACGGCCTTCTCCGTGACCTTGAACAGCCCGTCCTTCTCCAGCTGGCGGACCAGCTCCGCGGACTCCTCCTTGTTGGCGTCGTCGTCGCGGTGGGCGAAGGTGATGTGCAGCGGAAGGTCCACACCGGCCTCCTGCATCAGCGCCCTGGCCCGCTTCGGGTCCGACTGCGGGTAGGAGTCGAAGAAGGGGGTGCTGTGCCCGATGTAGCCCTGCGGGATCAGCGAGTAGAGCGGTTCGACGGTGTTCCGGTAGACCTTGGTGACCAGCGGCCCGCGGTCGATGATCCAGGCGATGGCCTGGCGCACCTTCCTGTCGGCGAGCGGCGCGCCGTCACGGACGTTGAAGACGAGGTTGCGGATCTCGGCGCTGTCCGCTTCGGTGACGCGCTGTTCGCTGGCGCCCGGGTCGAGCTCGGCGAGCTGCTCGGCCGGAAGCTGACGGTGCGTGACATCGACGTCGCCGGCCGTCCACGCGGCCTGGAGCGCCTCGGACCCCTCGAAGTAGCGGATGTCGACCGCGCCGCCCGTCTTCCTCAGAGCGCCCTTGTACGCCGGGTTGGGCACCAGTTCGGCGAGCACGCCGGGCTCGTACGACTTCAGGGTGTACGGGCCCGAGCCGTCGACCTGGTTGTCCGTGCGGAGCTTGTCCTTCGGGTACTTGGTGGGGTCGACGATGGACCCGGCGCCCGTGGCCAGCTTCTGGGGGAACGTCGCGTCCCGGGCCGACAGGTTGAAGGTGATCGTGCGGCCCTCGGTCACGATGGTGTCGAGGCCGGGGAACAGCACCGACGGGCCGACGTCCGCCTTGATCTTCAGCATCCGATCGAAGGAGTACTTCACGTCCGCGGCCGTGATCTTGCGGCCGTCGGAGAACGTCAGGTCGTCCCGCAGCTTGCACCGGTACGTCTGGAGCTTCTGGCCGATGAAGCCGCAGCTCTCGGCCGCGTCCGGTTCCGGTACGACCGCCCCGGACTTGAAGGTCATCAGGGACTGGTAGAGGTTGCTGTAGATCGCCCAGGAACCGGCGTCGTAGGCACCGGCCGGATCCAGCGAGGTGACCTCGTCGGACGTACCGACCGTGATCGGGGACTCGTTCACCTCGTCCGAGGGCAGCAGCTGCCAGGCGCCGACGCCTGCGATGACCAATACCGCCAGAATCGCGAGAATCCGTAGACGGATGAACCGCATGTGCCGTGCTCCCTTGCCAACCCCACCCCGGCTCGCGTGCACAGAGAGGCACATCAAAGCCGCATGTTCACCCTCACCCAATCACACGATATTCACATATGGAAGGTGAGGGTCGGCACTCACAGGTTTCGGCGTCAGGCCTGCAGGGAAGCGAGTTCCACCACGGTGATGTCGGAGGGTGCGCCGACGCGCACGGGCGGCCCCCAGGCACCGGCGCCCCGCGAGACGTACAGCTGGGTGTCGCCGTAGCGTTCGAGTCCGGCGACCGTGGGGTTGGCGAGCTCGGCCAGCAGGTTCCCGGGCCAGAGCTGGCCCCCGTGGGTGTGGCCGGAGAGCTGGAGGCCGACGCCGTACTCGACGGCGTCGTCGATGACCACGGGCTGGTGCGCGAGGAGGACGGAGGCGCGGCTCCGATCGCGGTCGCCGAGCGCGCGGGCGAAGTCGGGGCCCTGGCCCTCGCTCTCGCCCGCGACGTCGTTGACTCCGGCGAGGTCGAAGCCGGCGATCTCGACCCGGGCGTTCTCCAGCGGGTGCAGGCCCAGCTCGCGTACGTGGTCGACCCACTGGGCCGCGCCTGAGAAGTACTCGTGGTTGCCGGTGACGAAGTAGCTGCCGTGGCGGGCCTCGAGCCCGGCGAGCGGCTCGGCCGCGGGTCCGAGGTCGGCGACTGATCCGTCGACGAGGTCTCCGACGACGGCGACCAGGTCGGAGCCGGTGGCGTTGATCGCGTCGACGATGCGCCGGGTGTGGGCGCGGCCCAGGATCGGGCCGAGGTGGATGTCGCTGACCACCGCGATCCGGAAGCCGTGGGCGGAGCGCGGCAGTCCGGCGAGCGGGATGGTGACCCGCTTGGTGCGGGGGCCGCGCAGCACCCCGTAGGTGCCGTGGCCGACCGTTCCCAGCCCGGCGAGGGCGGCCGCTCCACCGACGGCACGGGCGACGAACAACCGCCGCGAGGGGTCGGCGACGGCCGTGGCGGGGGCCTCCGCGCGCGCCGCGAGATCGGTACGGGTGCTGCCCGTCGCGGAGCCGGGGGCGGAGGCCGTGGCGGTGGCCTGGTCGGCGCGTTCGGGGGGCACGGTGGCGAGCTGGTCCCCGCGCTCGCCGTCCGAGGCGGTGGCCTGGCCGGCGCGTTCGGCGTGCTCCGCGTCGGTCGCCCCGGCCCGGCGGGCGAGCATCCGGCGCAGCAGGGGGCGGACGGCTTCTCCCACCAGCAGGGCCAGGGTCAGATAGAGCAGGGCGGCCAGCCAGAGGTAGCCCGGCCAGGCCAGCACCTGCTGCAGCGGGAAGGGGAATCCCGCACGGCTGGAGACGAGGGCCCCGACGGTGAGCAGCGGCAGCACGAAGGCCGCGACGGTGCCCGCGCGGCGCGCGAGGCTGCCCTTCTCCGTCGTGTCACCGATCAGCCGGCGCCACACATACCGGTGCACGCCCGCGAGCAGCGCGAGAACCGCGACCGCCACGAGTACGAAGACCACAACCACGTACGCTCCCCCGCTGAAACGATCCTGTCCGGACGGCGAACCGCGCCCGGGCCGTCATCTGCCTTCGTGACGCAAAGCCCTGACACCACGGAACCCGATGACCCCTACAGCCGTCCCCAGAAGAAACGAGGTGATGGCGAGCAGGAGATGGACCCAGAAGTAGGCAGTCGGGTCGCCCGCGTCGTCGAACGCGAGCCCGCTCCCGTCCTTCCAGAGATTTTTGACAAAGGTGACCCAGATGACCCAGCTCCACGCTCCGAAAACGAGCAGGAACCAGGAAACGGGGCGGCTGAGCTTCATGGAATCAGTATCGCCGCCGCGCTCCCGCCGGATCGCCCGGGGTGGGCTGTATCGGCGGTATGCACGGCGGGTCAGGCCATCCGGGTCCCTATCCTCAGCAACGCCATGTACGTTTCCGACCGTGCCTGCTCTGAAAAAGACCGTCATGACGGTCCTCTCTGCCGCGTTGCTGTCCGTATCTGTCGTCAGTCCCGCGGGGGCGGCAGACAAGGACAAGACCGAGGACAAACTGCCGAAGCCGACCGGTCCGATGTCGACCGTGGGCGGTACACGGCTGGGCATGGTGGGCACCCAGGTGAACCTGGGGCCGGGCGCCCCGGTCCTGCCCAAGGACCTCAGCGCACGTTCGTGGATCGTCGCCGACGCGGAGAGCGGAGAGGTGCTCGCGGCCCACAATTCGCACTGGCGGCTGCCGCCCGCCTCCACGCTGAAGATGCTGTTCGCCGATACGGTCCTGCCCGCCCTGCAGCCGAAGACCATGACCCATCTGGTGACCGAGGACGAACTCGCCGGCATCGGCGAGGGAAGCAGCCTGGTGGGCGTCAAGGAGGACCACCTCTACACGGTCCACGACCTGTGGCTCGGGGTGTTCCTGCGCTCCGGCAACGACGCGGTGCACGTGCTGTCCGAGATGTACGGCGGCGTGCCCGCGACCGTCGCCGCGATGCAGCGTCACGCCGACGAGCTCCAGGCCCTGGACACGACGGTCGTCTCGCCCGATGGTTACGACGCCCCGAAGCAGGTCTCCAGCGCCTACGACCTGACGCTGTTCGCCCGGAGCGGGATGCAGAAGGCGGACTTCCGCGAGTACGCCGCGACGGCGACGGCCGAGTTCCCCGGCGAGCAGAAGAAGGGCAAGAAGCGGAAGTCCTTCGAGATCCAGAACACCAACCGGCTGATCACCGGGGACATCGGGGTGGAGCCTTACAAGGGCATCGCGGGCGTCAAGAACGGCTACACCACCCACGCGGGCAACACCTTCACGGGAATCGCCGAACGCGACGGGAAGGTGCTGCTGGTGACGGTCATGAACCCCTCGTCCGACGAGAGCCACGCCGTCTACAAGGAGGCGGCCGGCCTGCTCGACTGGGGCTTCTCGGCAAGCGGCAAGGTGACCCCGGTCGGCGAACTGGTACCGCCGAAGTCCGCGGTGGCCGCGAAGGGTTCCGAACCCGCGTCGGGCACGGGCAAGGGCGCCGCGAAGGAGAAGCAGCCCGCCGCGACGGCCCACGCCGCCGCTACCGGCTCCAACGGGGTCTGGACCGCGCTGTCGGTCGCCGGCGGAGTGCTCGTGGCCCTGGCGGCCGGAGTGTTCCTGGTCAACCGGCGCTGGCCGCTGCCCGACCTGGTGCGTCGCCTCCCCCGTCGCTGATCTCCGCGCCCTCCCCGTCCGCTGCCGAGCTCGGCGTCGCCGTCCAGGCGGCGCATACCAGCAGCAGCTTCGCACTGAAGTTGATCCACAGGAGGAGCGCGATCGGTACACCGAACGCGCCGTACATGCTCTTCGAGGCGACGTCCCTCATGTAGCTGCCGAGCAGCAGTTTGAGCAGCTCGAAGCCGACCGCGCCGACCAGCCCGGCCACGATCAGGCGCCGGCGCGGCGGCTCCACCCCGGGCAGCAGGGTCAGCAGGTAGAGCAGGATCAGGAAGTCGGCGAAGACGGCCACGACCACGGCGGCCACCTGGAGCAGCACCCCGCCCACGCCGTTCTCGGGGATGCCCAGGCGGTCGACCGTCCAGCCGATGGCCGTGGAGGCGACGGTGGACACGGCGAGTGTCACGAGCACCGCTCCGCCGAGGCCGATCAGGAGACCGGCGTCCTTGATCTTGCGGACGACCGGGTTCCCCTCGTCCACGTCGTCCTTCTCCCACACGGCGCGCAGGCAGTCCCGCATCGAGCCGATCCAGCCGATGCCGGTGAAGAGCAGCAGCGCACCGGCGACGACTCCCACCGTGCCCGCGTGGGCCACGAGGTTGTCGATGCCGAGCTGGTCCGAGATGCCGGGCACCTGGTCGGCGAGCTTGTCCTCGATCTTGTCGAGCTGCTGGGGGGAGAGCAGCGCGGCACCGATCGCGGCCCCGACCGCGATCAATGGGAAGAGCGCCAGGAAGCTGAGGAAGGTGATCGCCGCGGCGAGCCTGGCCCAGTGGACCCGTTCCAGCGTCTCGTAGGAGCGCCAGGCGTGCGTCTCCATCAGCCGTGCGACGAGCGGCCCGATGACGGGAAGTTTTTTCAGCCAGTCCATGACGTACGCGTACCCCTCCGGGCGCAGAAAACCGACGTCCGCGGCGACCTGGGCCGCCAATCACCCATTTCGGTGAGTGCTGTAACAAATCCCTCAAATGGGTTTTCGCGGGCGATACGGTCACGACCATGTCTGTCGACACGGTGTCCTTGACCGGCTGGGGCCGCACCGCCCCGACGACCGCGCTGCGGTTCCGCCCTCGTACGTACGAAGAGGCCGCGGTGGTCGTGCGGGGCCGGGGGCCCCGTGGGGTCGTCGCCAGGGGGCTGGGGCGCGCCCACGGTGACGCCGCGCAGAACGCGGGTGGCTCCGTGCTCGACATGACCGCGCTGGACCGGATCCGCGCGGTCGACGCCGTCGCGGGGACGGTCGTCTGCGACGCCGGGGTGAGCCTGCACCGCCTGCTGGAGACGCTGCTCCCGCTCGGCTGGTTCGTCCCGGTCACCCCGGCGACCCGCCATGTCACCGTCGGCGGCGCGATCGGCTCCGACGTCCACGGCAGGAACCACCGGACCGCGGGTTCCTTCGCCCGTCATGTGCGCGCCCTGGAACTGCTGACCGCCGACGGCGAGGTGCGTACGGTGCTGCCGGGCACCGATCTGTTCGGCGCGACCCTCGGCGGTCTGGGGCTGACCGGCGTCATCCTCTCGGCCACGCTCGGCCTGCGCCCCGTCACCACCTCCCTGATGTCGGTGGACACCGCACGGGCTGCCGACCTGGACGGGGCACTGGCCCGACTCGCCGCCTGCGGCGACCGCACGCCGTACGCGGCTGCCTGGATCGACCTCCTGGCGCGCGGGAGGGCGACGGGGCGCGCCGTCGTCACCCGTGGGGAGCACGTGCCTCTGGACGCGCTCCCGGCGCACGCCCAGCGCACAGCGCTCGCCTTCCGCCCGGGGCAGCTGCCCACCGCACCCGCGCTCATTCCCGAGGGGCTGCTCGGCCGGACCCCGGCGGCGCTCCTGAACGAGCTCCGCTACCGCAGGGCCCGCGCCACGCGGACCCGGGAGCTGCAGAGGATCTCCACCTTCTTCCACCCCATGGACGCCGCCCCCCGATGGAGCCGTGCCCGGGGCCGGGCCGGCTCCGTGCAGTACCAGTTCACCGTCGGATACGGCCATGAGGAGACCCTGCACCGCGTCGTCAGGCAGCTCGCCGTGCGCCGGTGCCCCGCTTTCCACGCCGTACTCAAGCGGTTCGGCGAGGGCGGCCCGGGGTGGCTCTCGTTCCCGGCGCCCGGCTGGACGCTCTCCTTCGGGCTGCCCGCCGGACGGCCCGGTCTGGCGCGCCTGCTCGACGCACTGGACGAGGAGGTGGCGGCGGCGGGCGGCCGGGTCTGCCTGGCGAAGGACGCGCGGCTGCGGCCCGGCCTGCTGGCCGCGATGTATCCACGGCTGCCGGAGTTCCGGGCCCTGCGCCAGGCGCTGGACCCGGCGGGAGCCTTCCGGTCCGACCTGTCCCGCCGTCTCGCGCTCTGACGGGCACCGCCGTGCCGTGCTCCGGGCCCTCACCACCGCCGTGCTCCGGGCTCTCACCACCGCGCCGTGCTCCGGCTCCGTTCTCTCCGTCACCGCTCTGCTCGCATCGCCACCTCGCTGTCACCCCGCTAGGAGATATCCCGTGAAGGACGCCTTCGGTGCCCCGCAGTCCCTGCTCGTCCTCGGCGGCACCTCGGAGATCGGCCTGGCCACCGCTCGGCGGCTGATCGCCCGCCGCACCCGGACCGTACGGCTGGCCGGACGGCCCTCCCCCGCCCTGGAACGGGCCGCGGCGGAGCTGCGCGAGCTGGGCGCCGACGTCCGTACCGTCGCCTTCGACGCGCTCGACTCCGCCTCCCACGAGGAGGTGCTCGGGAAACTCTTCACCGAGGGGGACATCGACATGGTGCTGCTGGCCTTCGGCGTGCTGGGCGACCAGGCGCGCGACGAGGAGGATCCCCTCTCCGCGGTCCGGGTGGCGCAGACCAACTACACGGGGGCGGTCTCCGCCGGCCTGGTGTGCGCCGGCGCGCTCCAGGCGCAGGGCCATGGGTCGCTGGTGGTGCTCTCCTCGGTGGCCGGCGAGCGTGCCCGGCGCGCCGACTTCATCTACGGCTCCAGCAAGGCGGGGCTGGACGCCTTCGCACAGGGGCTCGGCGATGCGCTGCACGGGACAGGCGTGCATGTGATGGTCGTACGTCCCGGCTTCGTGCGGTCACGGATGACGGCAGGGCGCGAGGAGGCACCGCTCGCCACGACTCCGGGCGCGGTCGCGGATGCGATCGTGACCGGGCTGAGGCGGCGCTCGGAGACGGTGTGGGTGCCCGGGGCGCTGCGGGTGGTCATGTCGGCCCTGCGGCACGTGCCGCGCCCGCTGTTCCGACGGCTGCCGGTGCGGTAGGGGCCCCGCGTCCGGCGAGGATCAGGCCGACGCCGGGCTCAGGGGTGCAGGGACGGCTGGTCCATCGAGCTGCCACCCTGGGCCGGTACGACGGGCGCGCTGCCGCCGCCGCCGAACGGGAACTCGTTGATCTTGCGCCAGACGCCGTCCGCGCCCTGTTCGTACAGCGCGAAGGAACCACAGGTCCAGGCCGCCTCGTACGAGGAGAGCTCCTCGTACGCGCGGTCCATGGCTTCCTCCGCGATGCCGTGCGCCACGGTCACATGCGGGTGGTACGGGAACTGCAGCTCGCGTACCAGGGGCCCGGACGCCTCCCGTACCCGCTTCTGGAGCCATGAGCAGGCCGAGGCGCCCTCCACGACCTGGACGTAGACGACCGGTGACAGCGGGCGGAAGGTGCCCGTGCCGGACAGCCGCACCGGGAAGGGACGGCCGGCCGTGGCGATCTGTGAGAGGTGGGTCTCGATCGCCGGCAGGTCGGCAGCCTCGGCCTCGGTCGGCGGAAGAAGGGTGACGTGGGTGGGGATGCCGTACGCGGCAGGGTCCCCGAAGCTCGCGCGCCGCTCCTGGAGCAGGCTGCCGTAAGGCTCCGGGACCGCGATCGAAACGCCAAGCGTTACGGTCCCCACATCGTTCTCCTCAATCGTCGAAGTCTGCTCTTCGGTCGTGCCGACGCCAGTGTGGCCCCTTCGGCCTTCGTCTCGCCAGGGTCCTTGGACTCAGTGCTTCGCGGGCAGAAGGCCCATCCGGTCGTAGGTCTGCGCCAGTGTCTCGGCGGCGACGGTCCTGGCCTTCTCGGCTCCCTTGGCCAAGAGGGCGTCCAGGGTCTCCGGGTCGTCCAGATACTCCTGGGTCCGGGTCCGGAACGGGGTGACGAACTCCACCATGACCTCGGCGAGGTCGGTCTTGAGCGCGCCGTAGCCCTTGCCCTCGTACTTCTGTTCCAGATCCGTGACGGCGGTGCCGGTGAGGGTGGAGTAGATGCTCAGCAGGTTGCTGACGCCGGGCTTCTTCTCCGCGTCGTAGCGGATCACGGTGTCCGTGTCGGTCACCGCGCTCTTGACCTTCTTGGCGGTGACCTTCGGGTCGTCGAGGAGGTTGATCAGGCCCTTCGGCGTGGACGCCGACTTGCTCATCTTGATCGCCGGGTCCTGCAGGTCGAAGATCTTCGCCGTCTCCTTGAGGATGTACGGCGCCGGGATGGTGAACGTCTCGCCGAAGCGGCCGTTGAAACGCTCGGCGAGGTCCCGGGTGAGCTCGATGTGCTGACGCTGGTCCTCACCGACCGGGACCTGGTTGGCCTGGTACAGGAGGATGTCGGCGACCTGGAGGACCGGGTAGGTGAACAGGCCCACGGTCGCCCGGTCGGCACCCTGCTTGGCGGACTTGTCCTTGAACTGGGTCATGCGGGACGCCTCGCCGAAACCGGTGAGGCAGTTCATGATCCAGCCGAGCTGGGCGTGTTCGGGGACATGGCTCTGGACGAAGAGCGTGCACCGCTCGGGATCGAGCCCGGCCGCCAGCAACTGGGCGGCGGCGAGCCGGGTGTTGGCGCGGAGCTCCTTCGGATCCTGCGGCACGGTGATCGCGTGCAGGTCCACCACCATGTAGAAGGCGTCGTGGGACTCCTGCAGCGCCACCCACTGGCGGACCGCACCGAGATAGTTGCCGAGGTGGAACGAGCCTGCGGTGGGCTGGATTCCGGAAAGCACGCGGGGTCGATCAGAGGCCATGAACTCATTGTCTCAGGTGTGGAACCGATCTCCGGCAACCGGTGTAGGAAAGATGTGAGGACGCGGGAAGGGGCTCCACAGCCGGGCCTGGAGGAGGGCCGCACCATCGACGACGGGGGTGGGAGCGGGGCTGCCGGGCGCGCCGGAGGGCTGTCCGCCGGCCCCGACGACAGCGAGGCCGCGGTGATCGCTCGTGTGCGCGCCGGGGAGGCGGAGGCATACGCGCAGCTGGTGCGCGCCCATACAGGTGTCGCACTGAGGGCGGCGGTCGCCTTCGGGGCGGGGGCGGACGCGGAGGACGTGGTGCAGTCCGCCTTCTTCAAGGCGTATCAGGCCCTGGGTCGTTTCCGGGACGGCGCGCCCTTCAGGCCGTGGCTGCTGCGCATCGTGATGAATGAGACGAGAAACACGGTCCGCTCGGCAGGGCGTGCGCGAGCGGTGGCGGGCCGTGAGGCCTGCCACCGGGGTGCGGATCCGGTGATACCCGATTCGGCGGATCCGGCTGCGGCGGCCCTCGCCCAGGAACGCAGGGCGCTGCTTACCGCCGCGCTGGACGAGCTGAGCGAGGAGCAGCGCCAGGTGGTGACCTGCCGCTATCTGCTGGAGATGGATGAGGCGGAGACGGCACAGGCACTCGGCTGGCCAAGAGGGACGGTGAAGTCCCGGCTGAACCGGGCGCTGAAGAAGCTGGAGCGGCGGCTCGGCGGCGAGCTGGGTCCGGAGCCAGGACGAACGGGAAGGGGGTGAGGGCGGTGGACAAGGCGAGGGACGGCGATGCCCCGGAGCGTCCCGGGTGGCCGGACGGCGGGCGGCGGGAGCGACTGCGGGCGGAGCTGGCGGCGCTGCGCGAGGGCCTGGACGTCCCGGACACCGACGGCGCGACGATGGCCGAGCGGGTCCTGGCGCAGATCGTCGCGGAAGGCGCGCCCGTGGCCGCGCTGAAGCCCGCGGGGCGTGTGGAGCGGTTCCGCACGTGGTGGCGTGGACACCTCCGGATTCTGGCCGCCGCCCTCTCGGGTCTGCTCGTGGTGCTGGTGCTCACGCCCCCGGTGCGTGCGGCCGTCGTCGAATGGTTCGACTTCGGCGGGGTCGAGGTTCGGTGGACACCCGGTTCGCCGGGCGATCCCCCTGCGAAGGAGGCGCGAGGACCGGGCTGCGGTGTCCCGCTGGCCATGCCCGAGGCGGTCCGGCGGGCGGGGTTCCGGCCGGTGGTGCCGGACGCGCTCGGGACGCCGGACACCGTGGCGGTGGCCGGGCTGCCGGAGGGCCGGTCGATGGTCACGCTGTGCTGGAAGGAGGACGGGCGGACGATACGGCTCGACACATTCGCGTCCGGCCTCGATCCGTACTTCACCAAGCAGGTACGCATCCCGCCGGAGTGGGTGGAGCTGCACCGCGGCGGTAGAGGCGACAGCCTGGACGGCCAGGCCGGGGGACCAACTGATGGCGCGTGGTTCGCGGAGCCCCATCTCCTTGAGTTCATGATGATCGGGGAGGACGGCGACCGGTGGATCAGGACCGAACGGACCGCCGGGCCGACCTTGTTGTGGATGCGCGATGGCCGGATGACGTTTCGGCTGGAGGGCGTGGACGACGTGGAACGGGCGCGCGAGATCGCCGAGTCCACGCTCTGAGCGATCCGGAAGGCCGGCTCCCCGGCCGGCTCCCAACCGGCTCCCAACCGGCGGAACCTGAAGCCTTCGGCCGGTGTATCCAGGGTGACGCTGCCCGGAAGGGCCGGGCGGGTCGGACAGGGGGACGACATGCGACAGCAGCCGAGGTCGGGAGCGGAGCCGAGGAGGAAGCCAGGAGCAGGGCCCGGGAGGACGAGGAAGGCAGCACGGTGGGCACGTCGTCTCACCGTTCTCGCGGTGGCAGTCGGTCTGGGCCTGCTGTCGGCACCCGACGCGTCGGCAGGGGGGCCGACGAGTGTGCTGATCACCTCTCCGTCGAGCCGCGAGGCAGTCGCGCTCACCGGCTCCGATGCGAGGTACAGCTCGCTGGAGAAGCTGCTCGGTCCCGGAGGGAAGGGCGAGCGGGCGCAGCCCTCGTCACTGGACGGCGCGGTGGGGACGCGGCAGATCAATGTCACGTGGATGGCGCTCGATCTGCAGCCGGCCAGGACCGACCGGGTCTTCCCCGGTGAGGACACGGGCACCGTCTGGATCCACACCGCTACGGAAGTCCCCGGCACGTACAGGGGGCACTGGCACCGGGCCGCCGAGCCGGAAACGCTGGTCGCGCTCCTCGGGGAGCTCGGCCTGATGGGCAGACCGAGCATGGACGGCGCAAGCCCCGCTCTCTTCCCGGAGCCCTGGGAAAGCGAAGGCCTGTTCGGGCGCGGAGACGAGCAGGCGTCGAGAGCGGATCCCGCGTCCGCGGCAGGGCCCGCATCGGCGTCGGCACCGGAGACCGCCGGGATCTACACACGCCTGGACCACTGGTGGTGGGCGATACCCGGTCTGGCGGTGGGCTCGGCGCTCACCCTCGCGGCCCTGCGGTCAAGAGCCGGTCTGCGGGAGTCCGGTGGCCGTCAGGAGCTCCTCGACGGCTGAGGGGCATTGGCCCGGCAGTGAGCAGAGACGCGGCAGCGATGCCGGGGCGGGGGCCGGAGACGGAGATCGCAGGGCGCGCCGCGCGGAGAAGGTTTCCCTGTCCTGAATCAGACCGACGATACAAAGTGGGCACCACCCCCGCCCACGCCGCACGACGAACGGAGATCCCGTGTCGACCACGGAAACCGCCATCGCCTCCGCCGAGGCGCACAGCGCGCACAACTACCACCCGTTGCCGGTCGTCGTCGCCTCGGCGGACGGCGCCTGGATGACCGATGTCGAGGGGCGCCGTTACCTCGACATGCTGGCCGGCTATTCGGCCCTCAACTTCGGACACGGCAACCGGCGGCTGATCGACGCGGCCAAAGCACAGCTCGAACGCGTGACGCTGACCTCGCGCGCCTTCCACCACGACCGGTTCGCCGATTTCTGTACGCAGCTCGCCGAGCTGTGCGGCATGGAAATGGTCCTCCCCATGAACACCGGGGCGGAGGCCGTGGAGACGGCGGTGAAGACGGCCCGCAAGTGGGGCTACCGCGTCAAGGGCGTCCCCGACGGGATGGCGAAGATCATCGTCGCCGCCGACAATTTCCACGGCAGGACCACCACGATCGTCAGCTTCTCCACGGACCAGGAGGCGCGTGCCGACTTCGGCCCGTACACACCGGGGTTCGAGATCGTGCCGTACGGGGATCTCACCGCGCTGGCCGAAGCGATGACGGAGAACACCGTCGCGGTGCTGATGGAGCCGATCCAGGGCGAGGCCGGGGTGCTGGTCCCGCCGCAGGGCTATCTGGCCGGGGTGCGGCAGATGACCCGGGAGCGGAATGTCCTGTTCATCGCCGACGAGATCCAGTCCGGTCTGGGCCGCACAGGCCGCACCTTCGCCTGCGAGCACGAGGGTGTCGTGCCCGACATGTATGTGCTGGGCAAGGCTCTGGGCGGTGGCGTCGTGCCCGTCTCGGCCGTCGTGTCCTCCGCCGCGGTCCTCGGCGTCTACAGGCCGGGCGAGCACGGATCCACGTTCGGCGGAAATCCGCTGGCCTGCGCCGTCGCTCTGGAGGTGGTCGCGATGCTGCGCACCGGTGAGTTCCAGCAGCGCGCCGCGGAGCTGGGCGACCATCTCCACCACGAGCTGGGGCTGCTGACCGGCGGCGGCGCGGTGCAGGCCGTGCGGGGCCGAGGCCTGTGGGCGGGGATCGACATCTCCCCGGCTCTCGGAACGGGCCGGGAGATCTCGGAGAAGCTGATGGACCGCGGGGTGCTGGTCAAGGACACCCATGGCTCCACGATCCGGATCGCCCCGCCCTTGGTGATCAGTAAGGAGGACCTGGACTGGGGCCTGGACCAGCTCCGCGGCGTACTGGCCGGCTGAATCCGGGTTCGGCGGGAGCGCCGATCATCGGCTCAGAGGATGACGTGGGGCAGGAAGCGGGCGTACTCGTCCGTGATCAGCCCCGCCGATTCCCGGATGCCGAGCCCGGCGGACTCGTTCTCGACCACCCAGGCGCCGAGCACCACACGGTTGCCCGCGAAGTCGGGCAGGGGTGCCAGCTCCTGGTAGCAGCAGGGTTCGTCGCGCAGCACCGGAGCGCTGCCCGGTTCGTGGACGGTGACCCCGGCGCCCTCACGGCCGAGCAGCGGTTTGGCGACGTAGCCCGCTGCGTCGGCCCCGGCCAGTTCGCGGGGGCCGTCGAGATAGGCGGGGAGGAGATTGGGGTGCCCCGGATACAGCTCCCAGAGGATGGCCAGCAGCGCCTTGTTGGAGAGGAGCATCTTCCAGGCGGGCTCGATCCAGCAGGTGCTGCCGGTGCCTCCGCCGTTGTCGAGGGTGTCCAGCACGTGCGGGCCGAAGCGGTCCGTCGTCAGCCATTCCCACGGGTACAGCTTGAAGCAGCTGCGGATGAAGCGGAGCCGTTCGTCGACGAAGCGGCGGGACAGCTGGTCCCAGCCGATCCGTTCGACGGAGAGCGCCTCGGTGTCGATCCCGGCCTGGGCGGCGGTCTCCCGCAGATACGCCACCGTCATCAGGTCCTCGCCCAGTTCGTCGCCGTCGGAGTGGGCGAAGTGCAGAGGGCCCGGCGGCAGCAGCGGGGCCTGCCGCTTCCACGCCTCGACGAGGCGCTCGTGCAGGGAGTTCCACTGGTCGGCCCCCGGGAAGCGGTCCTCCATCCAGAACCACTGGGGACTGGCGGCCTCCACCAGCGAGGTGGGGGTGTCCGCGTTGTACTCCAGCATCTTGGCCGGACCGGTCCCGTCGTACCGAAGGTCGAACCTTCCGTACAGGGAGGGAAGTTCGGCACGGCGTCGCCAGGACTCGGCGACCAGGCCCGCCAGCCGGGGGTCGGTGATACCGAGATCGGCGAAGCGGTCGCGCTCGACGATGTGCGCGGCGGCGGCCAGACACATCGTGTGGAGCTCCTCCACGACCTCTTCCAGTGCCTCGACCTCGGGCAGCGAGAAGACGTAGTAGGCGCTCTCGTCCCAGTACGGGCGCAGGGATCCGTCCGGGTAGCGGGTCAGGGGGTAGATCAGCCCCTGCTCCTCGACGGTCTCCTGCCAGCCGGGGCGCGGTTCTGTGGTGCGGCGTTCCATGAGGGATTCAGCCGCCGCTGGAGCTGGAGGAGCCGAATCCGTCGCGCTCGACGGCGGACTTGTTGAAACTGCCCCCGGAGACCCGGTTGCTGTGGCTGCTGCCGCCGTAGTAATAGTTGCCGCTGCCGTTGCTGTCCTCGCACTCGTAGCTCGGCAGGATCTCCTGGGTCACCGGGTCGACGCACCGCTCGTCCGGTTCGGAACTGCAAGCGGTGAGCGTCGCCGCGAGTACTCCCATGCCGCCGAGCACGACGGTGCTCGACCTCAGCTTGCGCCTGTCCATGTTCTGTTCTCCCCCGCAGTACGCACGAGCCGGTGGCCGCCCACCGGCAAACTGCCAGTCAGATTAGATGCCCGGACCTCCCGGCTGAAACCCGGTGCCGCCCGCTCCCCCCGCATGTCCCGATATCCCCGCCTACGGAAGCACCCGGCAGAGCGCGTCCAGCGCACCTGCCCAGCCGCTCTCCGACGGCGTGCCGTAGCCGATGACCAGCCCGTCGCGGCCCGGCTCCATGTCCTGGTGCCGGAAGCGCGACAGCCGCTCCAGCGCCAGCCCTTGCCAGGTGGCCGCCTGGACGACCGAATGCTCGGTTCCTTCGGGGAGTTCGAGCACGGCGTGCAGCCCCGCCGCGATGCCGCTCACCCGGAAATCCGGTGCCCGCTCGGCGAGCGCCTCGACGAGCTGGTCACGGCGGCGCCGGTAGCGCAGCCGCATGGCCCGCACATGTCGGTCGTACGCCCCTGAGGCGATGAACTCCGCGAGGGTCAGCTGGTCCAGCGCCCCGGACATCCAGTCGAAGCCGCCCTTCGCGTCGCACACCTCCTCCACCAGCCCTTCCGGCAGCACCATCCAGGCCAGCCGCAGGCCGGGCGCCAGCGACTTGCTGGCCGTCCCCATGTAGACGACCCGTTCCGGATCGAGCCCCTGGAGTGCGCCCACCGGCTGGCGGTCGTAGCGGAATTCGCCGTCGTAGTCGTCCTCCAGGATCAGACCGCCCGAGGACCGCGCCCAGTCGACCGCCTCGGCCCGCCGGTCGGGGTGGAGCGGGACACCCGTGGGGAACTGGTGGGCGGGAGTAAGCAGCACCGCACCCACACCGGGTGTCGCTCCCAGCTCACCGGTCCTGGCCCCGAGGGCGTCCACCGGGATGCACGGGGTGCGCAGGCCGGCCTCGGCCAGGAGGTTCCAGTGGATGTCCAGTCCGTAGGACTCGACGGCGGCCCCTTGTACCCGGTGGCGCCGCAGCACCTTCCCCATCAGCGTGAGCCCGTGGACGAACCCGGAGCAGATCACGATGCGTTCCGGGTCCGCGTACACCCCGCGAGCCCGTGCCAGATAGTCCGCCAGCACGGTTCGCAGCTCGATGCGGCCCCGCGGATCGTCGTACCCGAAGGCCGCGTCGGGAGCGGCGACGAGGGCACGCCTGGCGGCCTTGAGCCATTCGGCACGCGGAAATGCCGAGAGGTCCGGCGACCCCGGCATCAGATTGTGGGCGGGTCGCCGTCGGACCTGCCGGGTCCTGGCTCCCCGGGCGGCCGGCCCCGGTGCTGCGGCCCGCTGCGCGACCCTGGTCCCCGACCCCTGCCGCGCGGTGAGCCAGCCCTCGGCCACGAGCTCGGCATAGGCGTCGGCGACGGTGTTGCGGGCGATGCCGAGATCCGAGGCGAGCGTCCGGGAGGAGGGCAGCCGGGTGCCGGGAGTCAGCCGTCCGATGCGTACAGCCTCCCGCAGCGCGTTCATCAGCCCACTGCGCAGGCCCGCGCCGACCGGTTCGATATGCAGGTCGGCACCGAAAGCGGCCCAGGAATCTGTCATGGAAATGGACCATACCGGTGCGCCATCCGACCATTAGCGTCGAACCCATGACCACGCACACACATCACCACGAGCCCGCCGGCAACGCCCCTGAGCACCCCGCCCGTCTGCAGTGGGCCCAGCTCGCCCCCGACGTCTACAAGGCCATGGTCCGACTGGACGCCGCGTCCCGTAAGGGACTCGACCCGACGCTGCTCGAACTGGTGAAGATCCGCGCCTCGCAGCTCAACCACTGCGCCTTCTGCCTGGACATGCACTCGAAGGACGCCCTCGCGGCGGGCGAGTCCGTCGAGCGGATCATCCAGCTCAGCGCCTGGGAGGAGTCGCAGCACTTCTACACGGAGAAGGAGCTGGCGGCGATCCAGCTGACGGAGGCCGTGACGGTCCTGACCGACGGTTTCGTTCCGGACGAGGTCTACGCGAAGGCCGCCAAGCACTTCGAGGAGGCCGAGCTCGCGCAGCTGATAGCCGCGATCACGGTGATCAACGCCTGGAACCGCTTCGGTGTGACCGCCCGGCTGACCCCGGGGCACTACGCGCCCGGCGACATCAAGCACTGAGCCGCCGGGGCGGGGACCGGGACCTCTGATCCCGGCGCGATCCGCCGAACACCGGGCCCGAGCCGCTGGGCCGCGGGGCGGGGGACGTCCTCGCCCCGCAGCCTGCCGGGCCGCCCACCCCACGTCCCTCCCCCGCCCCGGAGCCTTGATGAACGAGCCCGCGTCCGCCTTCCGTGCCCTGCACCACGGCCGCCCTCCGATCGATCCCCTGGTCCTGCCCGGACCGTGGGACGCCACGAGTGCCCGCGTGTTCGAGGACGCCGGATTCTCCGCCCTGGCCACACCGAGCGCCGGTGTCGCCGCCTCCCTCGGTTACGCCGACGGGCAGACGCCCGCCGCCGAGATGTTCGCGGCGGTGTCCCGGATCGCCCGAGCGGTGTCCGTTCCCGTGTCGGCGGACGTCGAGGCGGGTTACGGCCTGGCCCCGGACGAACTCGTCGAACGCCTCCTGGAGGCCGGAGTGGTCGGCTGCAACCTGGAGGACTCGGCCGAAGGCGTCCTCGTCGACCCTCGGCGACAGGCCGACCGGCTCGCGGAGGTGCGCGCCGCAGCGGGCGACCGCCTCTTCGTCAACGCCCGCGTCGATACGTACATCCACGGCGACCCGGCCGTCACGGACGTGGTCGCGGAGACGATCGTCCGCGCCCGGCTCTACGCCGAGGCCGGAGCCGATTGCGTCTATCCGATCATGGCCCCGACCGGCGACCTTCCCCGTCTGGCCGCCGCGGTCGCGGTCCCGCTCAACGCACTCGGCACACCCGACGGCCCGTCCGCCACCCGCCGCCTCGGCGAGCTCGGCGCAGCACGGATCACCTTCGGTCCCCAGCTGCAGCGCAGGGCGACGGACGCCGTGCGCGAGCTCGCCGGCCGGCTGCTCGGCCACTGAGCGCACGGACGAGGGCGCCCCCGGCAGCTGTTGCT
>NZ_JBHWZS010000086.1:0-29566 GCF_042728155.1 Streptomyces sp. NPDC060209 | reverse complement strand
GGTCATGACCAGCGCCGAGAGCAACTCACCGTCTGCGAGGGGCCTGATCACCATTTCCCTGACCGTCAGACCGATGCCCGCGGTCACGACCACCGCTGCCACGGCCGCCAGGATCAGCGGCAGGCCTCGGTCGTACAGCGACAGCGCCGCGTACAGCCCCACGGCCGCCAGGCTGGCAAGCGCGAAATTCACCACATCCGTCGCCCGGTAAATGATCACTAGCCCCAGGCCCATCAGGCCGTACACCGCACCGCTGGCGAGACCACTCACCAGAACGAGCAGGAACTGATCCACGTCGACCGTCTCCTCGCGCCGGGCGCTCGCACGCCCGGCGCCTCGGCACCATCTGCCCCAACTTACAAACTGAACTCAATTCGAGAACCGTAAGCATCCAGCCCCAGGCGGGCAATACCCCTGCACGAGTGGATTCGAGCGCTTTTGACGACGTGACCGCACGACGAGCAGAAGGCGACAGCCCCTCCCCCCGAAGGCCCGGGGCCGGACAGCACGACGATCAGGCCGTGAAACGGCCGCCGTTTGCGAGCAGCACCGCGCCGACCAGGTTCGCCGCGGCGTCACTCGCCAGGAAAAGGGCGATGTCGGCGATCTCCTCCGGCGTCGCATACGGACGCACCCGCGGGTCGGCGAAACCACTGCGCAGCGCCTCGGGCGTACGCGCCGCCATACCCGTCTCCGTCGGTCCGGGCGCGACCACGTTCACCCGAATCCCGGACGCGATGACCTCCTTGGCCACCGCCTGGCTCAGCGCGTGCACAGCTGCTTTGGACGCGGCGTAGTGGGGGTAGCCGACAGGGGCGTCGAAGGCGGACGAGGAGCCTATGACGACGATCGCACCTGCCCTGACCTGCCGCATGGCCCGCACCGCGGCGCGCAGCACATGGAACGTGCCGTCCAGGTTGACCCGCATGACGCGCCGCCAGGCCGCGTCGGACAGGTGGTCGGTGATCTCCGGCGGGCGGCCCTCGACCAACGCATCCGCGATCAGCTGCTTGGCCTCCGGGTCGTCGACTCCGGCAGCGTGCACGAGCACGTCGAGCCGACCGTGTTCCCGCATTACATCCGCAACAGCGCGGTCGACCGCACCGGCGTCCGCCACATCGAGCGGAACGGCCTGACCTGCGGGCAGCTCCTTGGCGACGGCTGCGACAGCCGCGCCGTTCAGGTCGGCCAGGACGACGATTCGCGCACCCTCGGCGGCCAACTGCCTGGAGGCCGCCGCACCCATGCCCGAGCCGGCACCCGTCACCAACGCGACCTTGCCCTCGAATCGGCCCGCTTGTACATCCCTGCTCATCTTGAGACTCCCTCACCGCTCACTGATACTGAACTGACTTCGTCTCTGTTATCGTCATCGGCGTCGAACTGACAAGACCCGGGACGGTGAAGCATGAGGGCGGTGCGGCTGACAGACTGGGGACGGGGACCGACGCTCGCCGAAATCGAACGGCCGGTCCCCCACGAGGCCGAGGTGCTCGTACGGGTGGAAGCCGCCGGACTCTGCCACTCGGACGTACACGTCGTCGACGCGGCGGCGGGCGCACTCCCCTACCGGCCCCCGTTCACCCTCGGCCACGAGGTCGCAGGACACGTCGCGGCCTTCGGCTCCGGCGCCGAAGGGGTCGCGGTGGGTGAGCGGGTGGTGCTCTACGGGCCGTGGGGCTGCGGGACTTGTGCCCGCTGCGCCGCCGGGCGGGACAACTACTGCGACCGGCGCGGCGAGCTCGACTGGCACGGGGCCGGACTCGGCCGGGACGGCGGGATGGCCGACTATGTGCTCGTCCCCTCCACGCGCCATCTGGTGGCGATCGGCGACCTGCCGGCCGACCAGGCGGCGCCGCTCTCCGACGCCGGCCTGACCTCGTACCACGCCATCGCCGGACTGCGGCATGCCCTCGGCGAAGGCACCACCGCCGCCGTGATCGGCGTCGGCGGGCTCGGACACCTGGCCGTCCAGATCCTGCGCGCGATCACGCCGAGCCGTGTTCTGGCAGTCGACGTCCGCGCCGATGCACTCACCCTCGCGGACCGGTCCGGCGCACACTTCAGCACCCTGATGCGGGCGGACACTGCCCATGCGCTGAGAGAGGGCACCCGCGGAGTGGGAGTTGACGCCGTCCTCGACTTCGTCGGCAACGACGCGACCCTCGAACTCGCCGCCGACGCGCTGCGCCCAGGCGGGGAACTGGCGGTGGTCGGCAGCGGCGGTGGCCACCTGACGGTGCGCAAGCCGGGCTACCTCCCGCCGGGCTTCCGGCTGTCGCTGCCGTTCTGGGGCAGTCGGCCCGAACTCGTCGAGGTCATCGCGCTGGCCCGCTCAGGGGAACTCCGCGTCGAGACGGAGCAGTTCCCGCTGACCGCGGCGCCTGAAGCCTTCGATCGGCTGCGGCGAGGGCGGACGCAGGGGCGGGCCGTGCTGATCCCCGGCCGCTCGTAATCCCCTCGGGGCCTCTCCTCGGCCGGCTATTCAACCTCACGGCTGTTTCCAGGACGTGTTCGGCGAGGGATTCCGCTCGTCTCGCCGTTTCCCGGGCTCGTGCCGCCCTCCACCCAACTCGGCGCAACGGCCTTGCTCGTCGAGATCGCGGAACCGGGCATTCGGCGAGCCAGACGAGGAAGCCGCCAGCCTGGGTGACTTCCTGCTGGGTGTGGTTGGTCCGGGAGCATTCCAGTGGTCTGTCCCGCCGGTCTCCCCGCCATTTCGGTGCGGGCGCCGAGGTGGTCAGCGCAGCGCGCTCATCGCCTGCCACTGCTCCCATGGCACGTTCCAGTCACCGAAGCCGTTGCCCGGGGCGACCGTACCCTTGGTGTCGCGGCCCGTGATCTCGAACGGGTCGCCGGGGCGCACCTGGCCGTAGAACCAGGCGGCGTCGGCGTCGCTCATGCCGATGCAGCCGGAGCTCATGTTGGCCTTGCCGAACCACCGGTCGTTCCACGGCGCGGCGTGCGCGTACATGCCGGACCAGGTGAGCCGCATCGAGTGGTCGACCATTTTGTCGTAGGAGTCGCCGAGGCCGACGGTCTCCGAGTTCATGTTGATCGTGCCCTCCTTGGCCATCAGCACCGCAGTGCCCCTCCAGGAACGCTTGTCGCCGCCGGGGGTGCCACCGGAGACGGGAATCGTGCGGACGGTCCTGCCGTCCCGTTCGAGGGTCAGAAGCTTGCGGTCGAGGTCTACCACGGCGATCTGGCTCGCGCCGATGGTGAACGTGGTCGAGTAGTCGCGGACGAACCAGCCGCCGTCACCGGAATCGGTACCGTTCAGTTCGGCGTGGAGGGTGACCTTCGTACCGGGCTTCCAGTACTCCTTGGGACGCCAGTCGACCCGGTCCCGGCCGGACCAGTCCTTCATCCAGGCCCAGGAACCCTCGGTCCGGTCCGACGTGGCGATCTTCAGCTGTTTCTCGACCTCGGCTCTGTCGGTGACCGGGTGGTCGAAGACGAGGGAGACGGGCTGTGCGACGCCGACGGACGTGTTCGTGCCCGGCCGCCAGTCGACCTTGTTGACCTTGTCGGCCCGAGCCGTGGTGAACAGGGAAGTAGCCGTGCTCTTCGTGCCGGCGTCAGCGGTGGTGGTGGCGGTCACCGTGTACGAGGTGCCGGGCGCCGCCTTCCGCCGGGACACCCAGCTCGCCCCGTCCGAGGAGATCGTGCCGGTCAACGCGTGGCCGTCGCCGTCGGCGACGGTGACCGAGGTGAGAGTGCCGCCCGCCGCTGTGACCTTCACCGTGCCGCCGGCCCTGACCCCTCGGCCCTCGGGCACCACGGTCACGGTCGCCGGTCGGCCCCGTGTCGCCTCCGCACCGCCGTGGCCGACGCTCCGGGCCGTGGTGTCGGGTTCGGATCCCGGCGAACAGGCGGCGAGCGGTGCCAGTAGCACCACGACCGCCGCGATACGCACTCGTATGTGGCTCAACGGAGCCTCCGTCCAAGGTCGATCGGTGGGGACGACAGCGACTGTAGGGCGGAGAAACCACAGGTGAGAGGGGATCCAGCGATGTGACGGTGACCGTAGGGAAACAGTCGTCGTCCGGTCACATTCGGCGCGCGGAGCGGTCACGGACGGCTGTGAGCATCGGCGGTATTCCGCCCATGAGGAGGCTCACACCGTGTCAGCAATGCTCGTGACGGCCGACCGCGGCCATGAGATGCCGCTGGGGCTCGTCACCCCTGCCGTGTACCGCGCGTTCCTGGCATCCGCGGAAGGAGAGGATCTGGGGCCCGGTTTCCTGCAATGCCCGTCCTGGGCGCAGGTCAAGGACGGCTGGCGCGCACAGCTCGTGGGCTGGGGGGCGGAGCAGGAGTCCGGCAGGCTGTCCGGTGCGGCGCTCATCCTGCTGCGTCAACTGCCGGGCACACGGAAGTACTTCGCCTACCTGCCGGAGGGGCCGGTCGCCGACTGGGCGGATCCTGGTATCGACAGCTGGCTCCGTCCGTTGCTGCGGCACCTGCGTGCGGCGGGCGCCTTCGCCGTACGGATCGGGCCCTCGCCGGCGTACCGCCGCTGGAGCGCGACGCGCGTCAAGTCGGCGACGGGGCCCGGCCGCCGGCTTTCCGACGTCCTCGCGAGCCAGGTCGACCCGTTGGGCACGGCGGTCGCCGAGCGGCTGCGTGCCAGGGGGTGGCAGAGGTGCGGTGGTGAGGAGGACGGGGACGCGCAGCCGCGCCACGTCTTCCGGGTGCCGCTCGCCGGGCGCGGGCCGGACGACCTGTGGGCCGGGCTCAACCAGGAGTGGCGACGCAACGTCCGCCGAGCCGAGAAGTCCGGGGTCGAGGTCGTGGTGGGCGGTGCGGCGGACCTGCCCGAGTTCTACCGTCTGCTTCGGATCACCGAGGAGCGCGACGGCTTCCGGCTCGGAAGGTCCCTGGAGTACTACGAGCGCCAGTACGCGGCGCTCAACTCGGAGGAGCCCGGCCGGATGAGGCTCTACCTCGCTCGTCATGCCGGTGAGACCCTGGCCGCGCACACCATGGTCCACGTGGGCCGCCGTGTCTGGTACCAGACGGGTGCCTCCGCCGGCCACCGCCGCGAGGTGCGCCCCTCCAACCTGCTGCAGTGGCGCATGCTGCTCGACGCCCGGGCACTGGGCGCCCACGTCTACGACATGCGCGGGGTACCCTCGACCCTCGATCCTGCGGACCGTTCCCACGGATTGCTGCGCTGGAAGCTCGGAACGGGCGGTGAGGTCGTCGAGACGCTGGGGGAATGGGAGAGACCGTTGGACGGCACGGCCAACCATGCGCTACACCGCGCGTTCCAGGCGTACTTGGCGCGCCGGTGAGCGCGCCGGCCACCGCGGCGCCCGCGTCCGACGGGACGGCGCCGTCCCTGCGTCCGTCAGTCCTGCGCAGCGGCGCGATCATGGCCGCCGGGTCGGTCGTCTCGCGGGCGACCGGGTTCGTGCGGTCCGCCGTGGTCGCCGCCGCACTCGGAATCGGGCTGACCGCCGACGGGTACGCCGTCGGCAACTCCGTCCCCACCATCGTCTACATGCTGCTCCTGGGCGGCGCCCTCAACGCCGTATTCGTACCTGAACTCGTCAGGGCCGCCAAGCAGCACGAGGACGGCGGAGCGGCCTACACCGACCGGCTGCTCACCGTCTGCGTGCTCGCCCTGCTGGTGATTACCGGGGTGGCGGTGTGGGGCGCACCCGCGATCGTCGGCGCATACACCGACTACACGGGCAGGCAGGCCTCCATGACAGTCGCCTTCGCGCGCTACTGTCTGCCGCAGATCTTCTTCCTCGGGCTGTTCACCCTGCTCGGCCAAGTGCTCAACGCGCGCAACCGGTTCGGCGCGATGATGTGGACGCCCGTCCTCAACAACGTCGTCGTCATCGCCGTCTTCGGCATCTACCTCGCGACCGGCGACGGCGGGTCGCTCACCGCGGCCGAGACCGCACTGCTCGGCTGGGGCACCACCGCGGGCATCGCCGTCCAGGCCCTGGCCCTGGTGCCCGCCCTGCGCGCGGCCCGCTTCAGCTTCCGTCCCCGCT
The DNA here is from genome assembly GCF_042728155.1 of Streptomyces sp. NPDC060209. NCBI lineage: Bacteria > Bacillati > Actinomycetota > Actinomycetes > Kitasatosporales > Streptomycetaceae > Streptomyces > Streptomyces sp. NPDC060209. The sequence continues at coordinate 23,552 of NZ_JBHWZS010000086.1, read as the reverse complement.
TCGACTGGCGCGGCAGTGGGCTTACCCGCCCGCTGCGGTCGGCCGGCTGGCTGGTGCTGTTGGTGCTCACCAACCAGGCGGCGTACTGGGTCACGACCCGTCTGGCGACGGCGGCGGGCCTACGCGCGCAAACGGCCGGCGTCGACGGGGGCGCTGGTTTCAGCGCGTACAACAACGCCTATCTGCTGTGGGCCGTGCCGCACGGCATCATCACGGTGTCACTGGTGACCGCGCTGATGCCCCGGATGAGCGCGGCGGCCGCCGACGGCGACATGAAGGGGGTGCGGCGCGACCTCTCGTACTCCCTGCGCACCAGTGCGGCGGCCGTCGTCCCCGCCGCTTGCGCCCTGTTCGCCCTGGCGCAGCCCGTGATGGCGCTCGTCTTCCAGTACGGCGAGACCGACGCGGGTGACATCGCCGTCATGGCGGGCACGCTGATGGCGTTCGCACCTGGGCTGATCGCCTTCTCGGGGCAGTACATCCTCAGCCGTACGTTCTACGCCCTGTCCGACACACGCACCCCCTTCCTGCTCAACCTGGTGATCGCCGGCTTGAACGCGGGCCTGTCCGTGACCGCGTACGCGCTTCTCCCGGCGCGCTGGACGGTGACCGGCATCGCCGGGGCGTATTCGCTGGCGCTGTTCGCGGGCTGGGCAGTCACCGCCTTCGTACTGAACCGCAGGCTCGGGGCGGGGGACACACGGGCGACAGGCCTATGGCGTTCCGTCACCGTCGCCGCACAGGCGCGTCTGTTGCCGGCCGCCGTCCCCGCGACGCTGCTCGGATACGTCACCGCGCGCTGGGCGGCCCCTGGCGGGGCGGCCGCGGCCACCGGGGCGGGGGTGGTCGCCATCGGCGCCGTCTTCCTGCTGCTGGCACGACCCCTGCGGCTGACCGAGATCGCCGCGTTCGTCACGGGCGCGGCCACCCGTCTCCGCCGAAGGCCATGACCGGCCGCATCGCCACCCGTCTCCGGCTCCCAGGGATACTGTGCCCATGCCACGCGTGCTCCTCATCGAAGACGACCCCTCCGTACGCGAAGGGGTCGAGCTCGGACTGCGCCGCCGCGGCCACGAGGTGCGGACCGCCGCCACCGGCGAGGCCGGGCTCGTGGCTCTCGGCGAGTTCCGGCCGGATCTGCTTCTGCTCGATCTGATGCTCCCGGGCATGAACGGGGTGCAGGTCTGCCGCCAGGTGCGGGAGGACAGCCAGCTGCCGATCATCATGCTCACCGCCCGCGGGGACGACTTCGACGTCGTCATCGGCCTGGAGGCCGGTGCCGACGACTACATCGTCAAACCTGCCCGCACCGAGGTCATCGAGGCTCGTATCCGTGCCGTGCTGCGCAGGATCGAGGCGCCCGGCGGCGGCCGGCCCGCCGTGGAGTTCCACGGCGATCTCGCCGTCGACCGCGCCGGGCTCACGGTGGTGAAGAAGGGGGATCGCGTCGCGCTCGCCCCGTCCGAATTGAAGCTGCTCCTCCACCTGTCGGCTGCGCCCGAGCAGGTGTTCAGCCGTCAGCAACTGCTGGAGCACGTGTGGGAGCACAGTTACCACGGCGACGCGCGTCTCGTGGACGCCTGCGTACGGCGGCTGCGCAACAAGATCGAGGACACACCGGGCACCCCGCGCTACATACAGACCCTGCGGGGCTTCGGCTACCGCTTCGGACCGCTGTGACCCTCACCGGCGCCCGCTCCTCCCGCGCCGTCTCCCCCGCTCCGCGCCCCGACCGCCGACGTCGGGCGGCCCCCTTCGGGCTGCGTACCCGCCTCGTCGTGGCGTTCCTGCTGGTCGCCGCGGTCAGCGCAGGGACGACCGCCGCGCTCACCTACCGCGAGGCGCGCAACGCCGTCCTCGCCGGGGCGCAGGACACCGCGGTGACGTCCTTCCGCGAGCAGGCCGAAACGCTGGCCCCCACGCTGCCGGTGGACCCCGACACGCTCCGGGAGTCGCTCTTCGTCATCGCCGGCAAGGCGAAACCGCACCCCTGGATCGTCTTTGCCGAGTACGGTTCGCTGCGCGTCTCCTCCGGCACCAGACCCACCTCGTCGGTGGTCACCCCCGAGCTTCGCCGCATAACCCTGTCCACACCGCACGGCGGCTTCCAGCGGGTCGTCAGCAACGATGTCCCCTACCTCACCATCGGCATCCCCGTGGTCACCAGAACCAGCGTGAGCGGCAGCAGCCTGCCCACCGGGCTCCTCCTGTTCGCGGTGATGAGGATGACGGACGAACAGGACGATGTCGACGCCCTTCTCACCGCCGCCCGCAACGGCGCGCTGCCCGGCCTCGCCATCGCCCTCGTGCCCGCACTGATCGCGGCGCGCAGTGTGCTGCGCCCGGTCCGCACGCTGAACAGGGCGGCCCGTTCCATGGGCAGCGGCCGCCTGGACACCCGTATCCAGGTCCGGGGCAGCGACGAACTCGCCGACCTGGCCAGTACGTTCAATGAATCGGCCGCCCTGCTGGAACGCTCCGTCGACGCGCTCCAACAGGCCGAGGCACGTGCCCGCCGGTTCGCCTCCGACGTCTCGCACGAACTGCGGACCCCTCTCGCCGGGATGCTGGCCGTCACCGAGGTCCTCGACGAGGACGCCGGCGGCCTCGACCCCGACACCGCGCGGGCGGTCCGGCTGATCAGCGCGGAGACCGGCAAGCTGGCCGTGCTCGTCGAGGACCTGATGGAGATCTCCCGGTTCGACGCCCGCGCCGCCGAGCTGAACACCGACGAGGTCGACGCGGCGGAAACCGTCCGCAAGACCCTCCACCACCGGCACTGGGACAACCGCGTCCGCACCGAACTGCGCGAGGGCATCCGGATCCGCCTCGACCCGCGCCGGTTCGACGTCGTGGTAGCCAATCTGATCGGCAACGCGCTGCGGCACGGCAGCGAGCCCGTCACCGTGCGACTTGACACTGGAACGGCCGCGGATGGTGCGGACGTGCTGATCACAGAGGTCACCGACAACGGCCCCGGTATCCGGCCGGAGGTGCTTCCGCACATCTTCGACCGGTTCTACAAGGCCGACGCGGCCCGCAGCCGCTCGGTCGGCAGCGGGCTCGGACTTGCCATCACGCAGGAGAACGTGCGGCTGCACGGTGGTACCGTCCGCGCCACCAACGGACCGGAAGGCGGCGCGGTCTTCACGGTCGAACTACCGCTGCGTGCCCGCCGCGAAGGGGAGGCACCGGAATGAGGCAGCTGCTCCGACCTGCCGCAGCGGTGGCGGCGCTGGCGGCACTCACCGCGTGCGGCATCCAGGAGACGGATGTCATAGGGGCGAGCGGCCCGGCCACCATCGACGTGCTCCCGGCGCGGCAGGTCCGCATGCTGCTCTTCTTCCTCTCCCCCGACGGCGTCCTGATCCCGGTGCCTCGGATCGTGGGCGGCGGGGACGCGGCGGGTTTCGGCGAGGAGTACACCCTCGAGGCCGACGACAAGACGGGCTCGGCAGACCCCGGCGCACGGCCGCCGACCGTGAAGACCATCGCCGCACTGGTGGCGGGCCCCCAGGAGGCGGAGCGCCGGGCCGGTTTGCGCAATGATCCGTCCCTGACCGCCCTGGCCGCCGACGCCCGTATCTCGCCCGCCGGGGACACGGCCGTCGTCGTCGTAGCGGCTCCCCTGGGTGGCCTGACCGAGCCGGCCAGACGTCAGCTCGTCTGCACCATCGCCTATGCCGAGAGCCCGGACGGCGGGGTCATCGTGGCACTTCGGGGTACGGACGGTGCGCTGGCGCCTGAGCGCTGCGACACCTGGCTGAATCCGGCACGGACCAGGACGCCGTCGAAGACGCCGACGCCGGGCGTGGCCGAAGTAGATCCGAGCTGAATGGCCCGCAGGCGCGCGATACGCGGTGTTCCTGCCGCCACCCCTGAGCCTCGCCAGGCCGTGCCGACGGCTCGATGAAGATCAATAGTTGCGCAGCGAGGATGGACCACAGAAGCTGAGCCAGAACCCGCATTTCGTGAACTCCGAGACCTCGACGCTGCGACCGCCGGACTCACCCGGGACTGGAGTTCCGGCGGCACCGAGGTGATCGACCGGAGCGAGGGCAAGGCCGAGATCGGCTCCTGGGTGCCGGCCGTTGAGGGTGTCAGGGCCCGCCAGATGCCGCCCACCCTGCTGTTCGTCCAGGTGCCCGAGGACAGGACCGCGAACCGGCTTCACCTCGACGTCAGCCCGATCGACGGCGGCACCGAGGACGAGATGACCAGACCGCTCGGCCTCGGCGCCACCAGGACGGATGTGGGCCAAGGCTCGGACCGGAACTGGGTGGTCATGGCAGACCCGGAGGGCAACGAGTAGATCGCGTCGGTCTTTACGCACACGCACCTTCATGATCAGCTTCGCCATGTCATGTACGGACGGCCTCTGGGGAGGGGCCGTGGGGAAGGGGAAGCGCTGCGATGCGTGTCGCCGTAGAAGAAACATGTCAGCCCTGCCCGGAGTGCGGGACAGAGATTCGCACCGACCCTCGATTCACCACGTGGTGCAGAGAGTGCAACTGGAATGTCGATCCGGATGCACCGGAGGAGGAAGAGGGAAGATCCGGCAGGGCGCGGAGTTCCAGGGCACGCCGAGACGGCGAGAGGCTTCTGGCGCAGATGAGCGAGGGGGAATCGGCGCGCAGCGGAGGGGGCCTGTCCGTGGTCTTCGCCTATGCCATCGCGTTTGCCGTGCACGCCGTGACAGTGGTCCTGATCGCATGTGCGCTCTGGTGCGTCGTCCGCGGATGGGGCGGCTTGGGCGTTTTGCTGGGCGGAGTGCTTCTGCTTCTCGCGTGGACTCTCAGGCCCCGTTTGACTCGGCTGCCCAATGACGGGCAGGTAATCCGCCGCGACGATGCCCCCTCACTGCACAGCTTGGTCGACGAGGTCGCCGAGGTGGCCGGAACGCGCAGCGTGGACGTGATCGTGGTCAACACTGACATCAATGCGAGCGTGATGACCTGCGGTCTACGCGGTCAGCGCGTCCTGACGCTCGGCCTGCCCCTGTGGGAGATGCTCAGGCCCCAACAGAGGATCGCCCTGCTGGGTCACGAGCTCGGTCACTACAGCAACGGCGACACCCGCCGTGGGCTCATCATCGCGACCGCGTACCGTTCACTGCTCACCTGGCGGTATTACCTGGCGCCGACAGCCGATCCGACCCCCGTAGAGATAGTCGTCAACCTGGTCTACCTTGTGCCGCGCCGGCTGATCCGGGGTGTGCTGCTGATACTCGACCGGCTGACCTCCAGTGTCGCTCGGCGCGGCGAGTACCTGGCCGACTCGTTCGCGGGCCGTGCCGGTTCGACCGAAGCGGCGGTGGAATTCATGGACAGGCTCCTGGTCGCGGAGTCGGCAGCCACGACTTTGCGGCGTGAGGCGAACAAGCCCCGTGGTGGACGCCGTGGCTCCAGCCGGGCCGTAGAGGGAGCGGAGAAGCTGTGGGAGGTTCTCGCCACTGACGTGGAATCAGTCCCGGAACACGAGTACGAACGCAGGCGGCGGGTCGGCGCGGCGAGGGGACATCGTGTCGACTCCAGCCACCCGCCCACTCATCTTCGTCGCGAACGCTTGCTCACGTGTCCACCCGTCCCGGCGACCGTGGTGATGAGTGACGAGCACGAGAGGCGAATCTCCGGAGAGCTTGCCGCGGTGCGTCGTCTGCTCGCTGAAGAAATCATCCGGGACGGCTTCGACGGTTGATGCCACAACAGCCGTGAGCTGAGCAGCGGTTCACTCGTGCGCCGGCTGTTGTCGCACGCGCACTCGCCGTGTCGTGCACGGCGAGTCGCCCGGCCAGTTGCACACCGATCAGTGCGCCGAGTACCCGGTCCGCTTCCGTATTACGCTCTGCTCCCCCGGCCGCGCGGTTGCCCTACACCTCCCGCCCTCGAACGCTGCGAACAACCTCGGGTAGGGCCTTCTCGCTGTGGAGTGGGAGTTGCTTTGGCGAAGGGGTGGTCGCGGGGTGCTTGGCGCATGCCGAAGGGAGACACATCCGCCCGGCATCGGTCCGCGTCGGGCCGGGGCGTTCGGCGGGTCAGTCGCAGAGATGGCCCCACGCGTTGTTGGGACGCCAAGTCTTCACGCCGGAGGACGCGCCCTTCCAACTGAACGTCGCCACCACACTGAAACTCTGCTGTGGCCAGGCGCACGGGTTGACGGTGGTGGTGCCGGCCAAGTCCTCGGCGTCATGCCAGCCGTCGTTGTCCGTGGTGGAGCGCAGCGTTACGTAGCCACCGGTGCTGCTGGTGCGCTGGAGCTTCACGTTGTTGACCTTGACCTGGTAGCTGCCGCCACCGGCGACGTCAGTGATCTTCGCCCGTGCTCGGTAGGTGTCGGCGGTCTCGTCCCACCAGACCGTGACGCAGCGCTTGACCTGGGCGCCGTAACACCACCAATCGCCGGCTGCGGATGCCGACGACGGGGTGAAGACGATCGACGTGCCGAGCGCCGCGGCGACCAATGCGCCGGTGGTGCCGAGTCGGCGCACACGCTTGTACCTCATGAAATCCCCTTTTGATTTGCCAGTGACGCATGGGCCTCCCGCGGCGAGGGCGGCGAGGCTGCGGTTGTGCGATGGTCTCAGTGCTCGCTGTCTGCTGCTGGGCCGGCGCGGGGGCCGCCATGGCCGTGCCCACGACGGCCAGGCCGCCGGCGGCGTCCCGACCTCGGCGGCGGCACCGACGCGTGCCTTCGTGAGAGCTCGCATGCTGTCCTGTCAGTGACGTGCGATGAACCGAGCCGACAGCACCGGCCGGCTCCGCAACCAGACTGCGGGTTCGCGCGGTGTCAGGCCACAGTTGACGTGGAAGTGGCGTCATCCCGGGACGTCCCAGGCACTGACCTGCTGTGACGTCGCCCGCCGGGTCCGTACAGCGGGACGACTGCGAGCAGGGGACGGCCGATTCCGCACGGGGCGGGACCGCCGTTCCGTGAGCGCCCTGATGATGCAGAATGAGGCCGGCAAACGGGGAGCCGGACTCATGGTCCCGGACGCGAGCGGGGGGGAACATGTCGCGTTGGAAAGAACTGCCCACTGAACTGCACCCACACGTGCATCAGTTGATCGTGAGATTGCGCAGGCTGAAGGACCGCGATGGACTGAGCACGCGGCAACTGGCCGCGCGGACCGGGTACAGCGCGAGATCGTGGCAGCGGTATCTGAACGGCAGGTCACTGCCGCCCCGGGAGGCCGTCGAGGCGATCGCCCGCTACGGCGGTGACGATCCGACCCGGCTTCTGGCGTTGCACGAGATCGCCACCGAACGCTGGGCAGAGGGACGCAATGTCACCGCTGTCGGCGCCCCGGTGACACCGGTTCCCACGCCCGCGGAGCAGCAGCCGTACGGGCGTTACCCGCGCGCCCTGGTCGCGGCGGGAGCGGTGGCCCTGGCGCTGTCCGTCTCCACGGCCGTCCTGCTGGCCGTGCAGCTTGCCGACGCCCGCACCCAGCTCGCGGACGAACGCGCCGGCATGGTCGGGGCTACGCCGGCCATCGTGTCGGAGTCCTTGGTACCGGTCCTCTACACATGCCGACTGGAGCAACGTGACGGCCGTTGGTACGCGGGCCTCAGCCGCACCACCGACACCATCCTGGCGTACACCCACGTGGGGCCGGTGGTGGCCGAGGCTCAGTGCCTTTTGCGTCGGGCGGGCATCGCACCGGGAGAGATCGACGGCATCTTCGGCCCACAGACCCAGCACGCGGTCGAGCGCGTCCAGAAGCGGGAGGGGCTGGTCGTGGACGGTGTCATCGGCCCGCACACCTGGAAGGCCCTACGGGAGGCGGCTGCGAAGTGACTGCGGAGCACACCCGGCTGACCGCGGTGCTGCGGGAACTGCGGGACCGGACGGACCTGAGCCTGGCGGCGCTGTCGCAACGCACGACGTACAGCAAGTCCTCGTGGGAGCGCTACCTCAACGGCAAGAGCCTGCCCCCTCGTCAGGCTGTGCGGGAGCTGTGCCAGGTCGCAAAGGAACCGGACGGGCGGCTGTTGGCGCTATGGGAGATCGCCGAGTCGGACTGGAGCGGACGCGCGGCTGTTCCCGCCCCAGTCCCTGCAGCCGAGGAGCTGCGGCCGCAGCTGCAGGAACCGCCGTCGCCTTCGGGGACCAGGCGGCCGCGCGGCAGCATGAGCGGACTCATGGTGGTGCTGGCGTCGGCGTGTGCCGTGGTCGTCGGTGGTGTGGCACTGGTGCTCTTCCTGCTGCCCGACCGGGAGGCCCGGGAGGGTGAACCGCTGTCGGCCTCGACCCCGTATTCTCTCGCTCCCCAATGCCACGGCGCCGCCTGCGAGGGCCGGGACCCGATGCGCATGCTCTGCGGTATCGGCCCCGGCACCCTCACCACGTACCGCACCACCACCGGCGCCCACGTGGAGCTGCGCTACAGCAAGAAGTGTGGCGCAAGCTGGGCCCGGGTGTGGGGGGCCCGGATCGGCGACCGGGTGGAGGTCACGGCGGGCGGCCCGTCCCACAGCGTGCGCATCATGGACGCTGTCGACGCGGAAACCTACGTGTACACCGGGATGACCGCAGCCCAACCCGGCAGCACCGTCCGGGCCTGCTTCCGGCCCGCGTCGGCCGACAGCGAACGGGAGTGCGCCGAGGCCCGTGTGGGCGAGGCCGCCGCCACTGGTTCCAGGTCCTGATCGGTAGTGGCTTGTGCAGGAGAACCGGCCTCCACACCATGGCAGCAGGCATCGACCGTGACCGCGATGCCGTCATCGCCGGGCTCACCCTGCCCTGCAGCTCAGGGCGTCCGGACCCGGCTTCACCCTCCTCCGCGAACGGTCCTGCTCCACTCGTTACTTGGACCGTGTCGGAATGGTCAGCTGAGGCACACCATGAGCACGCATATCTCCGTCGGCGACGTCGATATCAATGCGGGGTCGGTCCGGGACGCGCCCGATTGCGTGCTTTCGGCGGGCGCGGGCGCCGGCGGTTGCTCCGTCGGCACATCGGATCGCTCGGGGGCTGTGTCGTCGGCGGACTCGGCGGTGCTCTGCGGCTGCGGGATCGACGTGGCAGCCTGACGGGGAGGCGCGGCGGCATCCGGGTGAGCGATCGGCGGCAGCGTGCTGGGAGCGGCCGTAAGGGATTGTTGTCGCGGGGCGTTGGTCGTCGGCGGCTGCGGCTGCGGCTGGGAGGGGGCGTGTGACGACCGGTGAGTCCGCTGAGTGGCGGCTGGTGTGGACTCCGGAGGATTCTGCTCAGGCGTCTGCTCCTCCACGGCACCCATACTCCGCTGGTCCGGTGCTGTGGCCGCCTGGACCCGGTCCGTGGAGTGCTGGTTCATCGAGGCGACGGTCAGGCCGCCTCCGACAAGTGCGAAAGCACCCGCGATCGCCGCCCGGTGCTTGTTCTTCTTCCAGCGGGCGAGCTGGCGACGGCGTGCTGCCCGCCCCTGCTGCGCGGGCGGCGGGCCGTCGACGTCGGCGGGGGCGTACAGGGGCACGTCCCTGACAGAATTGGACTCCGCCTCGCTGTCCAGGGACCTGTCCTTCCACGTGCCGGAGGCCATGATTCCCCGGTGAGGGTCTGTGGCCGGTGGGGCACCCGTCATTGCCGGAGCGGAACCGATGCGGCGGTCGGTGGCGGGCGGGGCGATGTCCGGGGCGTAGGCGCCACACCCGGGACACACCAGGGCGCCGTTGAGATGCCGACGGCACGAGGAGCAGTAATCCATCTGCGGTCTTCTGGTCTTCCTGAGCGGACTGCACCGTCGGCCCACCTGGGTCACGGCCTGGTCATGTTTCGCATAGGGGATCGAGGAGCCACCACGCTAACGAGGCTTTCGAAAGGCTGTGTGCAGCCTGTGTGATGCTCCTGCGTGGATTCCTTGAGCGAGGACGGGACAGACAGACCCATCCGCGCCGAGTTCGCCTAACGGCGGCGCCCGGGGCCACTCCGGATGACCACCCTCGGCGGCTCTGATGGTGTCGTCCCGGTGATGGGCTTGCTGGGCCGCATCCCGTCTGGTCAGCAGTGCCGCTGCCTGACGCAGTCCATCCAATCCCGTTCCGTCGTTGTCGAGTTGAGGCGTGGATGCAGATCTGCTCCGTTTCCGTTGAGGGCTTCCGCTGCCCTGCGAGCAGGAACCGGTGCCCGACGCGGACACGGTCGCCCCGCACGCACGGGTGCCCCAGACGACCGTCACGGGCGAGTTCGCCTTCAGCGCCGAGGGGCAGCAGCACCTTTGCTCCGCCCGAGCGGGTGCAGATTCGCCGCCGCTTCCACTCTGAGGCGGGAACGTTCCTGGAGATCCGCCGCCGGGTCTGACCCGATCTGCGCAGCATTCCCGCAGGCGCAGATGTCGACGTTTTTACCGGCAGACAGCGAGCGGCTTCAGAGGTCGAGGACAGCCCAGGTACGCCGGCCGTCGGGCCCTGTGTCGGTGCCGCAGCCGGTAACCGCCTGGTGGGCAGTGATGCGGTGCAGCACGTCATCGTCGCTGTCGTCCGTCGCCGGCGAGGCGGCAGGCATCTGGTGGGAGAGCGTCAGGATGCACACCTGTCGGCCCTGGTCGGACAGGTGCACCGTGACCCTGGTTCCGCGGTCCGCGACTGCGGCATCGACCAGGAGCGTCACCACCGCCTCCACCGCTGACATTGCGTCCAGGGCCGGCCGGTATTCCCACTTCGCCAACTGCCCCGTCACCAGGGTCCGGGCTTTCCCAGCAGCCCATGGTGCAGACTCCAGTACCCAATTGGTGCCACGCCGGTTCGCCATCGTCACCCCACGCCGAACGGACTGGGACAGACCCTTGGCGGGGCGCGGCGCCGGGTCGCGTGCAAGCGCGTCGGGCAGCAGCGTCTCGGGGCGTGGCGGGGACAGCGGGCGCTTCGGTGGGGGCGGTGTCCGCGGCGGGTAATCCGGTGTGTGATCAGTGGTCAATGCGGTCATCGCAGGCCCCTCGGGGTACGGGCGGGAGAGGGTACCGCCCTGCACCAATGGTAGGCGCGGCCCAGGTGGTGGGGCGTGAGTTCGGGCAGATTCGTGGCTGGACCATCATCGGCGGTGGTGGTCATCCACAGTCCCCGATCCGGTGAGCTCCGGCGGCTGCGGTCGGTTCGAGCGTGGTGCCCGGCACTGGCAATCGCGGGAAGTCCCACCGAGCGCTGCCGACCCATTGACCCCGCCGAAGACGTGAACCTACTCTGAACAACGCACTCCAGAAAGCGCTTTCTACACCCCACAGTCGGCTTCAACCGCACAGGGAGCGCCCAATGAGCAGTCGCCCGTTACGGAGCAGTCCCGCGTCCCGCGCATTCCCCACGCCCCTCATAGCCCTCACCGCACTTCTGGCACTGATCCTCGGCATGCTGGTGGCATCGCCACCGAGAGCCCAGGCGGCGCCGTTCCGCGTTCTGGTGTACTCCGAGGTCACGAACTTCACCCACGACTCGATTCCCGCCGGGATCGAGGCGGTCAGGAAGCTCGGCGCCGAGAACGGATTCGAGGTCGAGGCGACGGACGATTCTGCCGTCTTCAACGACACCGACCTCGCCCGATTCCAGGCCATCGTGTTCAACAACACCAACTCCACACCGGAGAAAGGTGACTTGCTGACCGCAGACGAGCGTGCCGCCATGCAGAAGTACATCCGGGCGGGAGGCGGCTGGGTCGGCCTGCACGCCGCGTCGGCCAGTGAGCGCGACTGGGACTGGTACGAGGGTCTGGTCGGCGCCATCTTCGACCAGCACCCCGCGGTGCAGACCGGACGCGTCAAGGTCCTGGACCACGCACACCCCTCCACCAAGGACCTTCCCGACCTCTGGGAACGTACCGAGGAGTGGTACAACTGGCGCACCAATCCGACCTCCAAGGTGCACACCCTCGCGCAGATCAAGGTGCGCGACGGCATCACGGGTCTCGACGAGGGTGTGGACCATCCGTGGTCCTGGTGCCAGAACTACGACGGCGGGCGTTCCTGGTTCACCGCGGGCGGCCATGCGGCCTCGGCCTTCCAGGAGGAGGGCTTCGTCAAACACCTGCTGGGCGGCATCGAATGGGCCGCGGGTGCCAAGGAGGGTGACTGCACGGCCAACCGGACAGGCTCGTTCCAGCGCACCGCGCTGGCCACCAGCGATCTCGCCGACCCGTTCGAACTGGCCGTCGCCCCCGACCGCCGGGTGTTCTTCGCCCAGCGCACCGGGAAGCTCAAGGTCATCGACCAGGAGACCATGAAGGTGTCCACGGCGCTGGACTTCGCGTACACGCCGGAGATGACCAGTCAGTCGGACGGGCTCCTCGGACTCGCGCTCGACCCGGGGTTCGCCGAGAACAACTGGCTCTATCTGCTGCATTCCGACAAGACCGAGAAGCGGCTGAACCTCTCCCGCTTCACCGCCTCCGGGAAAACCGTCGACCCCGCGTCCGAGAAACGTCTGCTGACCATTCCGACCTTCCGGGGCGAGGGCAGGGCCAATTCGCATATGGCAGGTTCGCTGGCCTTCGACAAGGCCGGAAATCTGTACGCGGCGACGGGCGACAATACGGATCCATTCGCATCCGACGGCTTCGCGCCCATCGACGAGGGCGAAGGCCGCCGTGCCTGGGACGCACAGGGCACCTCCGGCAACACGAATGATCTGCGGGGCAAGGTCCTGCGGATCACTCCCGAGAACGACGGCACGTACACGGTGCCCGAGGGCAATCTCTTCGCGCCGGGCACGGACAAGACCCGCCCGGAGATATACGCGATGGGCATGCGCAATCCGTTCCGGATCACGACGGATCCGCTGAGCGGGGCGCTCATGGTCGCGGACTACGGCCCCGACGCCAGGGAAGCCGTTGCCGGCCGCGGGCCCGAGGGCACGGTTGAGTACACCCGGATCACTGAGGCGGGGAACTTCGGCTGGCCCTACTGCATCGGGGACAACACCCCGTTCAGTGACTACGACTTCACGACGAAGACCTCGGGCCCGGCCTTCGACTGTGCCGCGCTCGTCAACGACTCGCCGAACAACACCGGTCTGCGGCAACTGCCCCCCGCCAAGCCGGCAACAGTCTGGTACGCGTACTCCGCGTCCGCCGAGTTCCCGGAGCTCGGCACCGGGGGCGGTGGCCCGATGAGCGGTCCCGTCTACGACTACGACCCCGAGAACACCTACCGCACCAAGTTCCCCGAGTACTTCGAGGGGAAGTGGATCAACTACGAGCTGACGCGGCGCTGGTTCAAGACCTTCTCCTTCCAGCGGGAGGACCAGACGTTCTCGGATCCGAGATTCGCTCCTGTGGCGGCCGGCGATCTCCAGTCCATCAACGGCGTCTTCGGGGACATGGAGTGGAATCAGCCGTTCGACGCCGACTTCGGCCCGGACGGGGCGTTGTACGTCATCGACTTCGGGCTCGGCAGCGGTACGGGCCGCGGTGGCAGCAATGAGGGCGCGGGCATCTACCGCATCGACTACGTCGGTGACGGCCGGCTGCCCGACGCGAAGATCACCACCGACCGCGACAACGGCTCAGCCCCGCTGACCGTCGCGTTCTCCAGCGCCGGTTCCGGTCTTCCCGGCGAGCAATCGGTCACGTACGCCTGGGACTTCGACGGGAACGGCAGTACCGACTCGACCGAGGCCAACCCTTCGTACACCTATCGGACCAAGGGCCTGTTCACGGCGCGCCTCACGGTCACCGCGCCGGGTGGTCTGACGGGGCTCGCGGTCCAGGACATCACCGTCGGCAACAACAGGCCACAGGTGTCGATCCAACAGCCGCCGGACGGCGGGATGTTCAGCTTCGGCGACACCATCCCCTTCACCGTGAAGGTGAAGGACAAGGAGGACGGCAAGGACGCGCCGATCGACTGTTCGCGGGTCGTGGTGCAGTCCCAGCTCGGCCACGACACACATCTGCACCCGCTCGACAACTACACCGGGTGCGCGGGTGAGATCGTCACGGATGCCGGTGACAGCCACGGGCCGGGCCAGAACCTCTACTACGGGATCACCGCGCAGTACACCGACAAGGGCGCCCCGGAATCCCCGGCACTCACCGGCTCGGCATCACTGACGCTGCGCACCACGTTCCGGGAGGCGGAGCACTTCACCTCGACCGGAGGTCCGCAGGACGGTGTGGTGGTCGCGGACCGTGCGGATGCCTCGGGCGGCAAGCGTCTGACGGAGATCGAGGACGGCGACTGGGTCGCTTTCGATCCGGTGAACCTCAAGAACATCACGTCGGTGACGGTCGGCGTGGCTTCCGGCGGCCTCGGCGGGACGGTCGAATTCCGGGCCGGTTCACCGGACGGCCGGCTGCTCGGCTCGGCGTCCGTCCCGAACACCGGGGGCTGGGGTTCAGCCGTGTCGCCGACGACGGCGCTCAAGAATCCCGGCAGCAGCGTAAAGCTGTACGCGGTGTTCACCAACCCCGGATGGAGCAGCGAGAAGGCCGACCTCTTCGCGGTCGACTGGCTGCATTTCAACGGCACCGGCGTGGAGAAGAAGCCCGGTACGAAGGTCGGCGTGCGCGCGGCCCCGGCCGGCGGTGACGCGCCGCTCGCGGTGTCGCTGAGCAGTGTGGTCAAGCCGGTGAGCGGACGCACGATCGCCTCATACCACTGGGACTTCGGTGACAACTCGGATCCGGCCGCCCCGGAGGGCGCGACCGCCACGCACACGTATGCCCGCGCAGGTGCGTACACCGCGCATCTGACGGTGACCGACGACAAGGGAGACACCAGCAGCGGATCGGTCCGGATCAACGTGAGTGGAGTGGAGTGACGGCATGAACGGCACACGAAGAGCGTTTCTCGGTTCGGCACTGGGCGTCGCCGCAGCCGCAGCAGTGGGTACGGCACCGGCTTCGGCCGCGCCGTCCGGCCGCCGCAGGCGCATCCCCCCGTCCGGCATCGGCATGCATCTCTACACGATGCGCACACCGCTGGCTACGAACTTCGGGGGCACACTGGAGCGACTCGCCGAGATCGGCTACGCCACGGTCGGGGTGAGCGGACGGCACGGCAACAGTGCGGCAGCCATCCGTCGCATGCTCGACGGTACCGGGCTCGAAGCGGTCCTCGAACACGTCGGGTACGACATCGTGACAGGCGCCGGGCTGCCACAGGCGCTGGAGGACATTCACACTCTGGGCGGTCGGTGGATCGTCGTGCCCAGCCTGCCTGGCTCCCTCCACTCTCCGGCCGGATACCGGCAGGTGGCCAAAGAGTTCAACAGAGCCGGACAGGTCGCGCGCGACGCCGGGCTGAAGCTGCTCTATCACAATCACGGCAGCGATCACGAGGTCGTGGACGGGGTGAGCCTGTACGACATCCTGCTCGCCGAGACCGATCCCCACCTGGTCGGTTTCGAGCTGGATCTGTACTGGGCGGCGAACGGCGGCGCCTCCGCCCCGGGTGAGCTCTTCGTACGTCATCCCAGGCGTTTCCCCGCACTCCACGTGAAGGACATGGCACCCGACGGGGGCTTCGAGGACGTCGGGTCGGGCGTGCTGGACTTCCCGGCGATGTTCGACACGGCAAAACGGGGCGGAGTGAAGCAGTGGCTGGTCGAGCACGACGCGCCGGCTGACCCGTTCGCCTCGGCGCTCGCCAGCTATTCGTACCTGTCGCGACTGCGGTACTGAGGCGTGCGCGGACCGTCCCCGGGGGGAGTGCATCGCATCCCGGGGACGGTCCGCGTTCTCAGTGGGCGGCGAGCAGTTGGCTCGCCCGGTACGGGGACGACCGTGAGCACGCCGGTCCGACGGGATCGGACGACCGTCCCGGCAATGACACGGAGGCGGCCCTCGACATGCGCTGCGAGTAGCGGGCGTCCAGCTCGGCACGCATCGCACCCTTGCGTGTGGTCGCCTTCCACGGAGGGTCCTCGGTCATCACGGCGCCGCCTCGACAGTGGCGTGGCCCGACACCGACACACTGCTCACCGCGCAGATGAACCTGCCGGCGGACGCGTTCGCGCTGTCCTGAACCGGTGTTTCCGGCGCAGCGCCCGCCCTGCCCCGAACGTGGTGCTTCCGGGCGCCGGACCGGAGGGCTCCCCCGGTCCGGCGCTCCGTGTCAGTCGTGCGCCGAGACCGCGCCCAGCAGGTCGCGGATGTGCGTTGCCGCCGCGTGGAACTCCGGGCGCCCGAGGGTCTCGCTGTACTCGCGCTCGGCGGGCAGACCCACCTCTATGATTTCGGTGATGGTGCCCGGACGCGGACTCATCACCACCACCCTGTCGGCCAGGTAGACCGCCTCGGATATCGAGTGCGTCACCAGGAGCACGGTGGTCCCGGTCTCCCGCCAGATCCGGTTGAGCTCCATGTTCATCTGCTCGCGCGTCAGTGCGTCCAGCGCGCCGAACGGCTCGTCCATCAGCAGGACCGGCGGCTCGTGGAGCAACGCCCGGCACAGGGCCACCCGCTGCTGCATTCCGCCGGACAGCTCATGAGGGTACGCGTCCTCGAAGCCGCTGAGACCCGTCATCCGGATCAGGGCGTCGGCCCTCTCGCGTGCCTCGGCCGCAGCCATCTTCCTGATCTCCGCCTGGAGCAGGATGTTCCGGCGCGCGGAGCGCCATTCGAGGAGAGCGGCGCGCTGGAACACGTAACCGATGTCATGGCGCGGCCCCTTGACCTGCTCTCCGCCGACCCGGACGTCGCCCGCGGACGGGCTCAGCAGTCCGGCGACGAGCTTGAGCAGGGTCGACTTGCCGCATCCCGAGGGGCCCACGATGGCGACGAATTCGCCCGGCTTCACATCGAGCGACACCCCATGTACCGCCGTGACATCGCGGTCCCTGCCGCGGAACCTGACCGAGACGTCCGTCAGCCCGACGGCCGGGGTGACTGTCACACCTCCGTCCGCCTGCCGCGGCGGCACCGTCCTCGCGTCCTCCTTCGACATCGTCATCCCTTCAGCGCCGACTTCTGGTCCCAGTAGTCCGACACGGCCTTGGGCTTGCTGACCATGCCCGCCTCGGCGAAGACGTCGATGGTCTGCTGCCAGTCGGCGTCGGTGTTGACCCCGGGCGCCTTGCCCTGGGTCGCGGCGGTGTGCAGCAGGGTGAGTGTCGTGGCGAACTGCTCCGCCAGGACGGTCTTCGGCGGCAGTTGCTCCGAGGCACCCTCCATCGAGCTGACGGCCGGCTCCGGGGCCTTCTCCGCCGCCGCCCACGACTCGCTGACCGCCTGCACCATGCGCTTGGCGAGATCGGGCTGGGAAGCCAGGATCTTCTGACCGGCGAGCAGGCCGTTGGAGTAGAAGTTCAACCCGTGGTCGGAGAAGCGCAGATACGACACGGGCTTGTCGGCCTTGTGCTGCATCGTGGGGCCCTGGTCGCTGGCATAGCCGAGCAGACCGTCCGTCTTCCCCGAGATCACCGCGGCGATCTTGCCCGCCGGGTCGGTGTTCTGGACCTTGACGTCCGAATCGCCTATCCCGTTCTTCTTCAGGAAGATCGGGAACGTCTTGGACAGCGCGTCACCCGCGGTCCCCGCGATGGTCTTCCCCTTCAGATCCGCGGGCGTCTTGATGCCCTTGGCGTCGAAGGACTGCACCGAGGCGGGGGTGGTCTGGAGGAAGACACCGAGACTCTTCACCTTGACGCCGCTGTCGACCCCGGCAAGCAGCGCGGGGGTGTCGGCCCAGCCGAAGTCGGTCTGCCCGGCGGCGGTCGCCTGCACCGTCTTCTGCGAACCCTGGCCGGCCTGGATCGTGAGGTCGATGCCGTGCTTCTCGAAGATCTTCTGCTGCTTGCCGTAGTAGAACGGCGCGTGCTCGCCGTACGGATACCAGTTGAGTGTCAGCGTGACCTGGTCGAGCTTCTTGCCCGAGTCGCTGGTGGTGGTCGCCGGATCGTTCCCGCCGCAGGCGGTGACCATCAGGGCGAGGGGAATGACACCGATCAGGAGTCTGCGCGCATGCATGGGCTTGGCCCTTCTCACAACGAGTCAGTACGAGGTGGTGGCAGAGGTGTCCCTGCGGCTGGCGTGCCACGGGAGCAGGAAGGTCTCGGCGATCTCGACGGCGACGAAGAGGACGACGCCGATCAGGGACATCACGAGCAGCCCGGCGAACAGCATCGGGGTGTCGAGATTGCCGTTGGCCTGGAGAATCACATAGCCGAGTCCTTCGTTGGCGCCGACGAACTCGCCGACGACCGCGCCGGTCACAGCCAGCGTGACCGCGACCTTGAGCCCCGAGAAGAGATGGGGCAACGAGGCCGGGAAGCGAATCTTCACGAAGGTCTGCCAGGGTTTGGCGCCCATGGTCGCCGACAGCTGGAGCATCTCCGGGTCGACCGCCTTGAGGCCGGTGACCATGGAGATCACCACCGGGAAGAAGGCGATGAGGACGGCGATGAGGATCTTCGGCGCGATTCCGAATCCGAGCCAGACGACGAACAGCGGGGCGATCGCGATCTTCGGGACGACCTGCGCGAAGAGCAGAATCGGATAGAGCGTCCGCTCGACGGTCGACGAGTAGACCATGATGACGGCCGCCAGTACGCCGACAGCCACCGCGATGAGGAAGCCGAGCAGCGTCTCGTAGGTGGTCACCCAGGTGTGCTGCCACAGATAGCTCGTCTTGCCGGTGAGCACATCGAGCGTCGCGCCGGGTGAGGGTACGAGGTACGGCTCGACGAGCTCGGCCGCTGCTATCACCCACCAGACGGCGAAGCACGCGAGCAGCAGCGCGAGGGGACGCCAGCTTTGCTCGGCCGCGCGGGCGAGCCGCTCCCCCACGGAGGGGCCTGCCCGCCGGGTGACTCCCGCAACTTCTGCGGGGCTCTTGACCAAAGCGCTCTGGCTCACTGCAAACTCCCTGCATTTGGGGGCGAGTTGTGGAGAGCGGGGTTATTTTCAGGTGTCCGAGAAGGCGCTTTCAGAAAGCGCTTTCTGGTAAGGTCTGGCCACGCTAATGACTCATGGCACGCAGGGTCAATAGGTCGTCCCGAAGTTCGGGGCTCTGCCACCACCGCACCCTCGGGGGTCGAGTTGAGTGAACGGGAAGCACCGGACCGGCCGGTTCCGCCGGACCGCGTACCGGCGACGCATGTGACCCTCGACGCCGTGGCCCGCGAGGCCGGAGTCTCGCTCGCCACCGCGTCGCGTGCGCTCAACGGCACCACCCGGGTCCGCGACGACCTGCGGGAGCGGGTGCGCTCCGCGGCCGGCCGGCTCGGTTACATCCCGAACGCCCACGCACAGGTTCTGGCCGGAGCCGGCAGCAACCGTACGGTGGGCGTCATCTGCCACGACGTCAGCGACCCGTACTTCGCGGGGGTCGCCAGCGGTGTGATGCGGGCGGCGGCCGAGCAGGACCTGCTGGTGATGTTGGCCTCCACCTTCCGTGAGCCGTCCCGGGAGATCGCGTACGTGTCCATGCTGCGGGCCCAGCGGGCCCGGGCGATCCTGCTGATCGGCTCCGGCTTCCAGGACCGGGCGTGGGAGCGCGCCATGGACGCCGAGCTGGCACCGTACGTACGCGTCGGCGGCCGGGTGGCCGTGGTCAGCCGGCACCGCAGTCTGCGGGTGGACACCGTGCAGCCGGAGAACCGTGCCGGCGCCGCCGCACTCGCACGGTCGCTGGTGACGCTCGGACACCGGAAGTTCGCGGTGCTCACCGGACCTCCGTCGCTGACGACGGTCTCCGACCGGCTCACCGGTTTCCGGGAGGGGCTCGCGGAGTCGGGCATCGCCCTCGAGCTGGTCGTGGAGGGCGCGTTCACCCGGGATGGCGGCCATCAGGCCGCGCGCCGGCTGCTCGCCCGCGAAGGGCCCAGACCGACGTGTGTTTTCGCGGTGACCGATGTGATGGCCGTCGGCGCCCTGGCCGCACTCCGGGAGGAGGGCCTGCAGGTGCCCGGGGACGTGTCGCTCGCGGGGTTCGACGACATCCCCCTCGTACGGGAACTGTCGCCGCCGCTCACGACAGTGGCACTGCCGCTCACCGCCATGGGCGAGAGCGTCATCGCGCTTGCACTGAGGGAACCAGCAAGCGGGCATCGGTCGCGGGTGGTCCGCGTCGACGGCGAGGTCGTCCTGCGGGCCAGCACGGGCACGCCCCCGGCGGGATGACCGGCAAAGGGGGGCTGAGATCGGACGGAGGGCCGGGAACCAGGGCCGCCAGGACGGCCTTCGCCTTGAACAGGGCTACACCGGAGGAGTTCCGGCGCGGTCCGAGGCGCTCCGGCCGGTCTTCTGCGTGATGATGACTGGAGAGTCATCGCCGCAGCAGACATGAGCCGGTGTCGAAGAGCCGGCTCGAAAGGGGCGGCAGCCATGCCTGTCCACGGACCGAAGAGATCGACCGCGGCGGCCGCACTCGCCGCGCTCACGCTCGTCATCACCGCGGCCTGCGACAGCTCGGACGGAGGGAAGACACCTCCCACGACGGCACGCGCCGACGTCCTCGCCGTGAAGATCGACAACGTAGCCGCGGCCCGGCCGCCGACCGGACTCGAGAAGGCCGACATCGTCTACGTGGAGCAGGTGGAGGCGGGCCTCAGCCGCATACTCGCCGCCTACTCCTCCGACGTGCCGTCGGTCATCGGCCCCGTACGCAGCGCTCGCGAGACGGATCTGGAGCTTCTCCGGCAGTTCGACGAGCCCACGCTCGCGTACTCGGGCGCCCAGTCCGCCCTCCGGCCGTCGATCGAAGCGGCCCCCCTCGAAGCGTTGCCGCCGTCGAAGGCACCGGACGCCTATTTCCGCAGCGGGGACCGCGCCGCACCGCACAATCTGTACCTGCGCCCGGGGAAGATCCCGCACGCCTCCAACGGGGTGAACGCGGCCGAGGACATCGGGCTCCGCTTCGCCGCCCCGCCCCCGGGCGGCACCCCCGTCAACGGGCGCACCGTGTCGTACCCGTCGGCACGGTTCGCCTTCACCTGGGCCGCGGACCGGGACCAGTGGCTGGTGAGCATGGACGGCACCCCGGCCCGTACGGCCTCCGGGGACCGGCTCGGAGCAGCCACAGTGGTCCTGCAGGAAGTGGACGTGCAGCCTTCGCGCTTCCGGGACCGAGGGGGAAACACCTCGCCCTTCAGCGCGACCGTGGGGTCCGGCTCGGCGACCGTCCTGCGTGACGGCAAGTCGTACGACGTGGCATGGGAGCGGAACACCGCCCGGTCGGCGACCGGCTTCACCATCAGGGACGGCGAGCCGATGACATTCGCGACTGGCCAGGTCTGGATCGTTCTCGTACCGAGGTGACGCGGGCCGCCGGAGTCCGCACACGCGGATTCCGGCGGCCCCGGTGACGGCGAAACGGCTCCGCCTCAGGCGATGTCGATGATCGTGCGCGGTGCCTCGCCGGTGTGCATCTGGCGGATGGCTTGACGGCCACGGGCGGCCCTTGGGGGCGATGGCTCGGTGGGGCTGGGGGGGCTTGGAGGTCCGGCCTGCTTCCCGGCTTGCGGATTCGTCTTGATCCGGGAGGGGCGTACGAGCCCGGCACACGCGGCGGAAGACAGAACAGAAGCAGACGGACGGGGACTTGGTCTATACCAACTGCCGCTGTCCCAGTATCCTCATCCGTGGCCAGTAGCACTATCCCCCCACTCAGGTTGCGCGCTGGCGCGGGCGACACCCACCTGACCCTGCCCCGAACAGCGGGTGACGTCCCCCTTCGCCGCCTCCAGGAGGTCACGGTGAAAGTTCGCACCAGAAGCTCGGCGATCATCGGCGCCATCTGCCTCGTCGCTTCCCTCGCATTGACCACGGCGTCCGCCGACGAACCCGCCGCCCCACGTCAGGCAGCGAAGGTCGTGCTCAAGAAGGTGGCCACGGCCCAGAATCCATCCGCCGGCACCGCCGGTCCCGGTGGCACGGTCTGGATAGCCGAACGCGCGGGCACCGTGCGGGTCTTGAATGCCGCCGGGCTCGGCGAACCCGTCCTCGACATATCCGGCGAGACCACCACCGACGGCGAACGCGGCCTGCTGGGCGTGGCATTCGACAAGAGGTTCGCGCACTTCTACATCTCGTTCACGAACCTCGAAGGCACAAGCACCGTGGATGAGTTCGCCGTGCGGGACGGCAGGATCCAGCCCGATTCCCGGCGCACCGTCCTCACCCAGACGCAGCCCTACTCGAACCACAACGGCGGCGACATCAAGTTCGGCCCCGACGGCTACCTCTACATCGCGCTCGGCGACGGCGGCTCGGGCGGCGATCCGCACGGCAACGGGCAGAATCTCGACACGCTGCTCGGCAAGTTGCTGCGGATCGATCCGAGCGGCGGCAAACCGTACGCGATCCCGCCGGACAATCCGTTCGTCAGCGACCCGGACGCCAGGGACGAGATCTGGGCGTACGGGCTGCGCAACCCGTGGCGGTTCTCCTTCGACTCCGGCACAGGTGACCTCCTGATCGGTGACGTCGGCCAGAGCGACTGGGAGGAGATCGACTGGGCCCCGGGAGACAGTGAGGGCGGTGAGAACTACGGCTGGTCCCAGATGGAGGGCACGCATCCGTTCCGGGGTGGCACGGAGCCCGCGAACCACGTGCCGCCGATCCACGAATACGACCGCACCGGGCTGGGCTGCTCGGTGATCGGCGGATACGTCTACCGAGGAAAGGCGATCCCGGACCTCCAGGGTCAGTACGTGTTCAGCGACTACTGCGACGGCACTGTCCGCGCTCTGCAGATGGAGAACGGCAAGGTGACCGGCGTGAGCGACCTGGGGGTCAACGGCGGCGAGACGGTCTCGTTCGT
This sequence comes from Streptomyces sp. NPDC060209, assembly GCF_042728155.1. Classification (NCBI taxonomy): domain Bacteria; kingdom Bacillati; phylum Actinomycetota; class Actinomycetes; order Kitasatosporales; family Streptomycetaceae; genus Streptomyces; species Streptomyces sp. NPDC060209. The sequence continues at coordinate 886 of NZ_JBHWZS010000086.1, read as the reverse complement.
GCAGGGCTGCAAAGGCGAGCTGTACGTCCTCGGAATAGCCGGCAGCATCTCCCGCATCGACCCGGCGTAACGACTGGTGGAGGGCAAAGCCGCTCTCTGACGAATGCCATGTCCCCCGAGCGGGCCGGAGAGCACCTCCGGGATCTCCGGCCCGCTCGACGGGCGTGCCCGGGCAGCGGAGGCCGTATACGGCCTGCCGGCCGGTCCCACCACACCGTTTGCGTCGAGCTGACCACGTGCGAACCACATGGGCGAAGGTGACCGCAACAGGCGGGAGAGCCAGACCGAAACCACTGGGAATGCTTGAGTCCGCCCGCCGGACCGGGATGGATGGGGCGTCACCGAAGGCTCTCTCGCTCTGGCGGCGTCCTCGAGCGGTGCACGATCCAGGATCCTGCTGGACGTGGCCCTGGCGGCGCGCTCGGCGGGACTGACTGACCGGCCGACGTGGGCATCCCGCGGGACGACCCACCCCGAATTCGGGGTGGAGGCCAGGGGCCCGACGGGCTCCTGGACCAACGCCCCCTTCCCCTCGCCACCGGCAATCCGCCGATCGTCATGTGCGAACTCCTCGCCCGCGCCGGGGTCATGGGCGCCGCGCTCCCTGCGAGTGAACTCGCCTACGGTGAGGCGTCGATGGCCAGAGATGCCGGGAAGAGATGCGGCCACCGATCAGCGCACTCTCCAGCGGTGCGGCCCAGCAACTCGCCATACGGCTTTCAGCTGATCTTGCCGTTGATCGGGTCATGGGCGGGGCCGTCGGCTCAAGCCGTTCGTACCTCTTCGGCCTCGTCGCGGGCTTGAGCCGTCTGCTGAGCGACGGCATCGCGGCGGCCCCCGCCACCGCGACCCCCGTGGAGGCCGTCGCCCGCGGTCTGGAACGGGC
>NZ_JBHWZS010000085.1:0-29985 GCF_042728155.1 Streptomyces sp. NPDC060209 | reverse complement strand
CCCGACGGCCGGGCGCCCCTCACGGGGCCCCGGCCGTCGGCATGTCCGTCCGGCGCTACTTCTCCGCGCCGACGTTCTCGCTGTCGTCCTTCTGCTCGTCCGCCTCCGTGCCCTTCTCCGCCGCTTCCTGCTTCCTGGTGGCGATGAGACTGGTGATCGTGGTGATCACCAGGACGCCGCAGATGACGGTGAGGGAGAACGGGATGGAGATCTCCGGGACGTGCACCCCGGACTCGTGCAGGGCGTGCAGCACCAGCTTGACGCCGATGAACCCGAGGATCACCGAGAGCCCGTAGCTGAGGTGGACCAGCTTCTTCAGCAGACCGCCGATGAGGAAGTACAGCTGACGCAGGCCCATCAGGGCGAAGGCGTTGGCGGTGAAGACGATGTACGGGTCCTGGGTCAGGCCGAAGATCGCCGGGATGGAGTCCAGCGCGAACAGCACATCGGTGGTGCCGATGGCGAGCATGACCACCATCAGGGGGGTCAGGACGCGCTTGCCGTTGTTCCGGATGAAGAGCTTGGTCCCGTGGTACTTGTCGGCGACACCGAAGCGGTGCTCGATCGACTTCAGGAGACGGTTCTCCTCGAACTCGTCCTCCTCCTCATCGGCCCGCGCCTCCTGGATCAGCTTCCAGGCGGTGTAGATCAGGAACGCGCCGAAGATGTAGAAGACCCACGAGAAGTTGGCGATGACCGCGGCACCGGCGGCGATGAAGATCGCACGCAGCACCAGCGCGATGAGTACGCCGACGAGCAGCACCCTCTGTTGAAGGTGTGAGGGCACCGAGAACTTCGCCATGATCAGGACGAAGACGAAGAGGTTGTCGACACTGAGCGACTTCTCGGTGATGAAGCCGGCGAAGAACTCACCCGAGGCCTGGCTCTCCCCGAAGACCAGCAGGCCGAGTCCGAAGAGTGCGGCCAGGGCGATCCAGACGACCGTCCAGATTCCGGCTTCCTTGGTCGACACGTCATGAGGCTTGCGCCCGATGAAGAAGTCGACGGCGATGAGGGCGCACAGACCAAAAATGGTCAGCGCCCAGAGGGTCCATGAAACGTCCACTGCGCCTCCGGCAGTTCGCTACGGGCTATAGATCAGCGTCGTCGCTGCCGGAGGTCTCTTCCACCCGGGAGCGCGGGATGCGCGCCGGGCCGACGCCCCGGGACCGGTCACAGTCCGTATTGACGGGAACGCCGCGATCGGGAGTACTCCCCTCCGCACAAAGAACAGTACATGAAGCACCAAGAAACGGTAAAGTCCGTGCCAAGATGTGCTCAAAATGCCAGGTCAGAGGCTATGCGGGGATACTTGACCTACCGTCACCCCGCTCAGCGGTAGCCGGCGCGCCTCGCCGCGGCGACCAGGGCGAGCACCTTCTCCAGGACACGGCTGCCCTGTGGCGCCCTCAGCGGCTCGTACGTCCACGCGTGGCCCACCCAGGGGTCGGCGAGGTGGTCGTCGGCCACGGGGGTGATCCGCAGCAGGGAGCGCCACAGCGGGTCGAGTACGGGGCCGTAGGCGCTGGCGTCCTCGCGGTCGGCCACCATCAGCAGGTGCACACCCACCGAGGGCCCCTCGTCGGCCAGATAGCGCAGCTGGGTGACGGCCCTGTCGTCGAAGCCGTGCGGGAAGTCGTTGACGATCAGCAGCTGCTCCCCCGTGTCGAGGTCCGGGGGCAGCGCGTCCGCGGCGCCGGCCCTGATCGCCATCTGCACCAGATCCACGCGCCGGGTGAGGTGCGCGAGGACCGAGGAGACGCCTTCCGCCCCGGCGGCGGGCGGCCCGGCGAGAACCCCGGATGCGACCAGGGGCGAGAGCGGGCCGGCGGCGGAACCGGCCGGGTCGATGACATGCACGGAGAACTCGTCCGCCGGGTAGACGGCGAGCAGCCGCGCGGCCAGGGCGACCGCGGTCTCCATGGCCAGCCTGCGCAGCTGGTCCCCGGTGCTCGAGGCGGCCGCCTCGGAAGCCGTACGTCCGCTGTCGACCCAGATCCCGCGTTCCAGGGGAAGCCGCACCAGCAGCGGGATGCGCAGACCGATGCCCTCGGGCAGATGGAGGTCGCCGATGCGCAGGGCCATCGGGATCTCCATCGGGACGCGGTAGCCGTGCCAGACGGGGTTGTCCCAGCCCGCGTAGGCCGCGGGAAGGGCGGGCTCGACGACGGCGGACTCGGCGGCGAGCTGGGCGAGATCGCGCTCCAGCGCCTCGCGTGCCCGGCCGGTGAGTTCGTCGTGCTTGGCCCGGGCTTCCTCACGGGCACGGTCGCCCGCGCCCCCGATGCGGCTGCGCGGGTCGGAAAGGGTCCGGTCGAGCTCCTGGTCCATCCGGGACTCGGCGAAGTCGACGGCGCTGCGGTAGGCGGCGACGGCGCGGGCGAGGTCCTCGAACATGCCCCAGATCTGGTTGTAGAGGCGCTCGTCCATGGACCAGCCGGTGGCGTCACCGGCGACGGGCTGCGCGGGCTGTCCGGGCGCGGCGGGCGGTGCCGTCGGGGGCGGCGGGGGCGGCGCCGAGGTCTGGCGCCGCGGGTGCGCGTAGTTGATCGGGCCGCCGGGAGCCTCCGCGTGCGAGGCCGCGGGATCATCCAGCGGCTCCGGGGCCTGCGCCGGGGCGGGCGGGCGGCCGTTGCCTCCGGAGACCGCCGGGCCCGCGGGGTGGCCTACCCGCTCGCCGTCGGGGGTGCGGGGCGGCGGCGTCACGGAGCGGGCGAGCCCGGAGGCGACGGCCTCCTGGATGGAGGCGGCGAGCTCCGCCGCCTCCGCCACACCCTGGTCGGCGAGCAGCTCGGCGAGTCCGGCGGCGTAGCCCTGACCGACGGCTCGGACTTTCCATACGCCCTGGCGGCGGTAGAGCTCCAGGGCGGACACGGCGGACTCGGTGTCCAGGCCGGTGAGGGTGAACGTGGCTATCTCGGTACCGTCGAGTCCGGTGACGGCGACGAAGGGCGCGGCGACCGCGCCGAATCTGCCCGGCCGTCCCGCTCCCATGGGCAGGGCGAGGAGCACGGTGACGCGGTGCACCGCGTCGGGCAGGGCGTCCAGGTCCACCGCCAGCCGGTGGTCGGCCGCCGCCTGCCTGGACACTTCCAGTCCGGGCACCCGGTGCGACGCGGGGTGGGCGATCCACTCGGCGCCGCGGACCGTGCCCCGCTCGTCGCCGAGAGTGGCCCCGGCCACGACGGGTGAGCCCGCCGACACCCTGATCTCCAGACGGGTCTGGGGCAAGGTGTGGTTCTGCCCCCGGACCAGCTCGGCCGTCATTGCCCTGTCCCCTCGACGTTCGGTGTGGTGCCCTGCCATGGGCGCAGCTCCCGGCGGCTGGTGCCTCCGGGAGCTGCTCGTACGGATCGTGGGCCAGGTGCCGCCCCTGCCGTGCCTACAGGTGCGGCAGGATCGCCGGCATCAGGTCCTGGAAGGTCCGGCCGTTGGCCGGGTTGCCGAGGGCGGTCATCTGCCATCCGCTGCCCGCACGGTGCACCTTCGCCATGATCTGCGCCGTGTACTGACCGCCACCGTCCAGCGTGTAGCGGGCGAGCTCCTGGCCGTTGGTCTCGTCGACGATGCGACAGAAGGCGTTCTGCACCTCCTGGAACGTCTGCCCGGTGAACGAGTTCACGGTGAAGACGATCTGGTCGATGTGGACCGGGATCCGCTGCAGGTCGACCAGGATCGCCTCGTCGTCGCCGCCCGAGCCCGCGCCGCCGACCAAGTTGTCGCCGGTGTGCTTGACCGAGCCGTCGTCGCTGACGAGGTGGCGGAAGAAGACGACGTCCACGGGCTGCTTGTCGGCGAAGAGCACCGCCGAGGCGTCCAGGTCGATCTCCCGGGTGCGCGAGCCGAACAGCCCGCGGCGCGGGGCCGCCTGCCAGCCGAGCCCCATCCGTACCGCGGTCAGGGTCCCCCCGTCGCTCTTCTGCAGGCTGATGGCCTGGCCCTTGGTCATGTTGACCGTCACGCGCTGTCCCCTCTCCGCTTGCCCCGCAACCGTCGGTGTGCGGTTTCCCCGCACCCTACGCAGTCCCCGGAGGGCGGAAGGAGTGGTGGGCCGTTTTTGTGTCGGTCCTGCAACACTGCGGGCCCCACGGGGTCAGGCCAGCCCCGCCTCCCTCATCTGACGCAGCTCCTTCTTCAGCTCCCCCACCTCGTCACGCAGTCGGGCTGCCACCTCGAACTGCAGGTCGGCGGCGGCCGCCCGCATGCGGTCCGTCATCTCCTCGATGATCCCCGCGAGCTCCGCGGCGGGCCGGTCGGTGACCACCGCGCCGCCCTTCTTCGCCTTGCCTCCCGCGGCCGCCTTGCCCCCCAGCGAGGGAACAGGGGCCTTGGTTTCCTTGCCCTGCCGGTAGCCGGTGCCGAGCAACTGCTCGGTGTCGACCTCCTCGCGGGCGATGGACGCGACGATGTCGTTGATCTTCTTGCGGAGGGGCTGCGGATCGACGCCACGCTCGGTGTTGTAGGCGATCTGCTTCTCGCGGCGGCGGTTGGTCTCGTCGATGGCCTGCGCCATCGCCGGGGTGATCTTGTCGGCGTACATATGGACCTGCCCCGAGACGTTACGGGCGGCACGTCCGATGGTCTGGATCAGCGAGGTGCCGGAGCGCAGGAAGCCCTGTTTGTCCGCGTCGAGGATGGCCACGAGCGACACCTCGGGCAGGTCGAGGCCCTCACGGAGGAGGTTGATGCCCACCAGGACGTCGTACTCACCGGAGCGCAGCTCGCGCAGCAGCTCGATGCGGCGCAGGGTGTCGACGTCGCTGTGGAGGTAGCGGACCTGGATGCCCAGCTCGAGGAAGTAGTCCGTGAGGTCCTCGGACATCTTCTTGGTGAGGGTGGTCACCAGGACGCGCTCGTCCTTCTCGGTCCGCTTGCGGATCTCGTGGACCAGGTCGTCGATCTGGCCCTCCGTCGGCTTGACGACGACCTCCGGGTCGACGAGACCGGTGGGCCGGATGATCTGCTCGACGAATCCGTCGCCCCGGGACATCTCGTACTTCCCGGGTGTGGCGGAGAGGTAGACCGTCTGGTTGATCCGGCCCAGGAACTCCTCCCATTTCAGCGGACGGTTGTCCAGGGCGGAGGGCAGCCTGAAGCCGTGGTCGACGAGGGTCCGCTTGCGGGAGGCGTCGCCCTCGTACATCGCGCCGATCTGCGGCACCGTGACGTGCGACTCGTCCAGGACGAGGAGGAAGTCCTCGGGGAAGTAGTCGAGGAGGGTGTTGGGGGCGGTGCCCGGGAGGCGGCCGTCGAAGTGCATCGAGTAGTTCTCGACGCCGGAGCAGGTGCCGATCTGGCGGAGCATCTCGATGTCGTACGTCGTGCGCATGCGCAGACGCTGGGCCTCCAGCATCTTGCCCTGCTTCTCCAGCTCGGCGAGGCGCTGTCCCAGCTCCTTCTCGATGCCGGTGACGGCCTTCTCCATGCGCTCGGGCCCCGCCACGTAGTGGCTGGCGGGGAAGACATGGAGCGCGGTGTCCTCGCTGATGACCTCGCCGGTGAGCGGGTGGAGGGTCGAGAGCGCCTCGATCTCGTCGCCGAACATCTCGATGCGGACCGCGAGCTCCTCGTACACCGGGAAGATCTCGATCGTGTCGCCGCGCACCCGGAAGGTGCCGCGGGTGAACGCGAGGTCGTTGCGCGTGTACTGGATCTCGACGAAGCGGCGCAGCAGCTGGTCGCGGTCGATCTCGTCGCCGACCTTGAGCTGGACCATCCGGTCCACGTACTCCTGCGGGGTACCCAGGCCGTAGATGCAGGAGACGGAGGCGACCACGACGACGTCGCGCCGGGTGAGCAGCGAGTTCGTCGCGGAGTGCCTCAGGCGCTCGACCTCCTCGTTGATCGAGGAGTCCTTCTCGATGTAGGTGTCCGACTGCGGGACGTACGCCTCGGGCTGGTAGTAGTCGTAGTACGAGACGAAGTACTCCACGGCGTTGTTCGGGAGGAGCTCGCGGAACTCGTTGGCCAGCTGGGCGGCCAGCGTCTTGTTCGGCGCCATCACCAGGGTGGGGCGCTGCAGCTTCTCGATCATCCAGGCGGTCGTCGCCGACTTGCCCGTGCCGGTCGCGCCGAGCAGGACGACATCCTTCTCACCTGCGCGGACACGCCGGTCCAGCTCGGCGATGGCCGCGGGCTGGTCACCGCTGGGCTGGTAGGGACTGACGACCTCGAAAGGCGCCACCGAACGTTCGATCTTCGAGACTGGCCGCATGCAACCACCGTACGACCCCCCACTGACAACGGCGGGGGATCAGCGGCTCCGCGACTGCCGGGACACCCTGCGTGCGGTGGTCGCGTAGGGCTGCGTGCGGCGGCGCTGGACGGGGATCGGGGTCCCCGGCCCGCCGCGCCGGGGAGCCTGTCCCGGCAGCCGGGCGGCTCCTCCGGGGCCACCGGTCACCACCATGGGGTCGATCATCACGACCACGGCGGCGAGCAGCAGGAAGCAGCCCGGCCCGATCATCATCGGCAGGAGCAGCGAGGTGGGTGCCTCGCCGGGCGGAGCCGGTACGGCGTCGGGGTGCAGGTGCACCTGGAGCGCGGCCATTCCCGTGTAGTGCATCCCGCTCACGGCGACGCCCATGACCACGCTGGCGCCGAGGCTGGGAAGGAAGCCGTGGATGGAGACCGCAGCCCACAGCGAGACGGTCGCGGCCACCACGGCGATGGCGACGGAGAGCGCGACGGTGAGGGTGTCGTACTCGAACAGTCCCTCGAAGTTCATTCCGGCCATGCCGAGGTAGTGCATGGAGGCGACCCCGAGTCCGGTGATCATCCCTCCGGTGACCAGTGCCATGCGGGTGGCGCCCCGGTAGCCGACGAGGAAGATGCCGATCCCGACCATCCCGACCCCCACGGCCAGACTGGCGTAGGTGAGGGGCCTGTCGTAGCTCACCGGCGCTTCCCGGACGCTGAAGCCCAGCATCGCGATGAAGTGCATCGTCCAGATGCCCGATCCGATGGACGTCGCTCCGAGGGCCAGCCAGCCGGCTCTGGACACGCCTCCCGCGCGCAGGGACCGCGTGGTGCAACGAAGACCGAGCGCAGCACCGAGGCATGCCATGAGGAACGCCGTGACGGGGGTCACGAGGCCGTAGGAGAATCCGTCAACTGTGCCCTGCATGCTGGTACGCCCTTCGCGGTGTGCCCGGGTTCGGGGTGACCCTAAAGGGCAAGGCCCGGCAAGCAAACATAAGAGCGGCATTTTATCCGCCTCTGGGCCCTCCGCGGATTCGGTACCCAACATTCCGTTCACAACATGGCCATCATCCCCCTCCCCTTTGTTGGGGATCGGATGCGAGTCTCTGCCTGTCCGCATCTCGACGCGAGGAGTACACGTGTCCGTACGCACAGCAACCGCCTCAGGCGCCGTCGCCGCCCTGCTCGGCGCCTGCGTCCTGCTGCCCGCCACCCAGGCGCAGGCCTCGGGCACCCAGGACAGCCCGGTCGTCTATGCCCACCGGGGCGCGTCCGCCTACGCCCCGGAGAACACCCTGGCGGCCGTCGACGCGGCCGACGATCTGGGGATCGCGTGGGTGGAGAACGACGTGCAGCTCACCAAGGACGGTGTGCTGGTGGTCGTGCACGACACCACCCTGAGCAGGACCACCGACGCCGAGGAGGTCTTCCCCGGCCGCGCTCCCTGGGCGGTCAAGGACTTCACCGCGGCGGAGATCGCGAAGCTGGACGCGGGCAGCTGGTTCGGCGCCGGCTTCACGGGGGCCCGGGTGCCGACGCTCACGCAGTACCTGCACCGGCTCGAGCGCAACCACCAGAAGCTGCTCCTGGAGATCAAGAGCCCGGAGATCTACCCGGGCATCGAGAAGGAGACCCTGCGGGTCCTGCGCAAGGAGGGGTGGCTCGACCGCGGTCACGTCAAGCACAAGCTGATCATCCAGAGCTTCGGTGCAGAGAGTGTGAAAACTGTCCACGCGCAGCGTCCGGACGTCGTCACGGGCTTCCTGGGCACCCCCGCCGTGGCCGATCTGCCGTCGTACGCGGCGTTCACCGACCAGATCAATCCGTCGTACACGACCATCGGGGCCGACTACGTCGCCGCGGTCCAGAAGCTGAAGGGCGCCCACGGCAAGCCGCTCCAGGTGAACACCTGGACGGTGAACGACGCGGCGAAGGCGGCGGAGGTCGCCGGCTTCGGCGTGGACGGCATCATCACCAACAACCCCGACACCGTCCGGGACGCCACCCGCTGAGCACCTGACGGGGCGGCGTTGTCAGTGGCCGGTCGTACGGTGGGTCGCATGGAGAGCAACGAGCAGGTCGTGGAGTGGTCCGTCGTGCCGAGCGGCATCGGCCCGCTCCTGCTCGCCGCGACCCCCGCCGGCCTGGTGACCGTGGTCTTCCACGCGACCCCGGCGGTCCGGGACAGGGCGCTCGGACAGCTGGGGAAACGGCTGGGCGCGGAGCCCGTGGAGGCTCCGGGCTCCGCGCTGCTGGCCGAGCCGGTGCGTCAGCTCGCGGCGTATTTCGACGGAGGGCTGCGGGAGTTCTCGCTCGGTCTGGACTGGTCGCTGAGCTCCGGTTTCCACCGCGAGGTGCTCCGCGAGCTGGCGTCCGGTGTGCCGTACGGGACGGTCGTGGGATACGGGGACCTGGCCGCCCGGGTCGGCCAGCCGGGCGCCGCCCAGGCCGTGGGGGCGGCCATGGGATCCAACCCGCTGCCGGTCGTGGTTCCGTGCCACCGGGTGGTGGAGAGCGACGGAGGGCTCGGCGGGTTCGGCGGCGGGCTGGAGACGAAGCGGCAGCTGCTGGCACTCGAGGGGATACTTCCGCAGCCGCTGTTCTGAACACCTGGACACCGGCTGTCCGACGCCGAGGGCACACGACCACGCCGCACCGCACCGCCCGCACACCACGGTTCGCGGCGGCTGTCGGACCGGCCGGCCCGTGACGGCCCGGCCGTCGGGGGTTTGCGGCCGCCGTGCCCGCGACAGAGATGGGGCATGCCTCAGAATCCATCGGCGCCCCTGCCGCAGGAAACCGGCCACAGCGCCCCCGCACTCTCCGGAGAGGTGCGGGAGGCCCTTGAGGAACAGCGCCCCGTGGTCGCCCTGGAGTCGACGATCATCGCGCACGGGCTGCCGCGCCCCCGCAATCTCCAGGTCGCCCAGGAGCTGGAGGAGCTCGTCCGGAAGGCCGGTGCCGTCCCCGCGACGGTCGCCGTGCTGGACGGCCGGGCCCATGTGGGCCTGGACGGCGTCCAGTTGGCGCGAGTCGCCGAGGACCCGGGCGTTCGCAAGCTGGGCCACCGCGATCTCGCGCCCGCGCTTGCCCTGGGCGCCAGCGGGGCCACCACCGTGTCCGCCACGGCCTTCCTCGCGGCGCGGGCCGGGCTGCGCGTCTTCGCGACCGGCGGGCTCGGCGGCGTACACCGTGAGTGGACGCAGACCCAGGACGAGTCCGCGGACCTCAGGCTGCTCGCCCGGACCGGGATCACGGTGGTGTGCGCGGGCGTGAAGTCGATCCTGGACGTGCCCGCCACGCTGCAGCGCCTGGAGACACTCGGTGTCGGCGTGCTGGGCTACGGCACGGAGCACTTCCCCGGCTTCTACCTCAGCAGCTCCGGCGAGCCGGTCGACTGGACGGTCCGCACACCGGAGGAAGTCGCGGACGTGATGCGGGCCCAGGAGGAACTGGGCGGCCCGCCCGCGGCGCTGATCGTCGCCAACCCCGTGCCGGAGGAGGAGCAGTTGGACCCCGCGGTGCACGACCGGGTACTCGCCGGGGCGCTGGACGCCTGCCGGGAGCGGGGGATCACGGGTCAGGCCGTCACCCCGTTCCTGCTGGAGTATCTGATGCGGGAGACCGGCGGTGCGTCCCTGGAGGCCAATCTCGCCGCCGTGCGCGGGAATGTGCGACTGGCCGCGCGGATCGCCGTGGCGGCGGCCGCGCGGTGAGCACGACCGGCCGCACGGCGACCGGGGGCGGCCTGCTGGTGGTCGGGGAGGTCGTCACCGATGTCGTCGTACGGCACGCGTCGGCGCCGCTCCACGGCACGGACACGCCTGCGCGGATCACCACACTGCCGGGCGGCGCGGGAGCCAATGTGGCGTGCTGGGCGGCGCGTTCGGGGTGCCGGGACGTCCGGCTGCTCGCCCGGGCAGGGTCTGATTCCGCGGCCTGGCACCGGGACGCGCTGCGGCGGGCGGGCGTGAGTCCGCTGCTGTGTGTGGACGAGGACGCTCCGACCGGCACGGTGGTGGCGCTGGTCGACTCCTCGGCCGAGCGCACCTTCCTCACCGACAGCGGGGCGGCCCTGCGCCTCTCCCCCGGCGACTGGTCGTCCTCACTGCTCGACGGCGCGGCCCGGCTCCACCTGTCCGGCTATCTCCTCTTCGGGCCGACGAGCCGGGCGACGGCGTCACTCGCGCTGCGGGACGCCCGGCGGCGGGGCGTCCCGGTGAGCGTGGATCCCGCGTCGGCCGGGTTCCTCGCCGGGCTGGGCGCCGCGGCGTTCCTGGACCTGGTCGAGGGGGTCGATCTGCTGCTGCCCAACGCCGACGAGGCCCGCGAGCTGACAGGCCTGCCGGACCCCGCGGACGCCGCGGCCAAACTGAGCCGTCATGCCGGCCGGGTCGCCGTCACGCTCGGGGACCGGGGCGTCCTGCTGGCGGCCCGCGGCACGGTGACCGCGCGCGTGCCCGCCGGACAGGTCCGAGCCCCGGTCGACTCGACGGGCGCGGGGGACGCGTTCACCGGGGGTTTCCTCGCGGCCCTCGTCGCCGGAGCGGACGACGTCCCGGCTGCCGAGGCAGGCTGCCGGGCAGGGGCGGAAGCGGTCGCGACGGTCGGGGGCCGCCCGGTGTGAAGCGCCTTCGGGGCTTAGCCACCCAGCCCGGTCCAGGCGGGGTGGTGCGGGTCGTCGGCGCGTACGACCGCGTCCGCGCGTTCGGCCGGGGCGACCTCGTCCTCGTACCGCGCGAAGGCGGGCAGCGTCCACCGCTCGTTCTCCGCGGTACGCCGGCGCAGCGCGCCCGGTGAGAGGCTCAGATGCACTCCGAGGTCGAACGGGAACCACTGTCCGAGGAGCAGTGGCCCGTGCAGGATCAGCACCCCGCCCTCGGGAAGCACCTGGTACGGGCTGCGGGTCGCCCGGTCCGTATCGGGGTTCCAGAGATCGGGCAGAACCCGTCCGCTGCCGCCCGCCTCGAGCGGGCGGAACACCTCGCGCCACAGCGCCCCGGTGTCGAACCAGCTGTCGGCGTACGAGTCCGGGTCCTCCTTTCCGTATTCGTAGCGCAGGCTGGCCGGTCGCAGGAAGCCGCCCGTGGAGACGGTGAGCACCGGGCGCCCGCGGGCGCGGAGCGCCTCGGCGATTTGGGCGGCGGGCTCTTCGGGACGGGCGGCGGGAGCGCCGTCGACGCCGATCCTCAGCCAGGACCCGCCGTCGGCCGGTTCGAGTCCGTCGGCGTGGGCGGCGAGGGTGCGGGCCAGCCGTTCCCAGGTGATGGGTTCAAATTGCACGCATCCATCATCGCCCTGCTGCATCATGATCCGCATGGACCTCGCCTTCGCCCGTCGCTTCGCCACTCAGTGGCAGGAGGACTGGAACTCCCATGACCTGGACCGGATCCTCGCGCACTACCACGAGGACGTGACCTTCGGCTCACCCATGATCGCCCGGCTGACGGACGACCCCGCCGGCACCGTGCACGGCAAGGCCGCCCTGCGCGCGTACTGGGCAGCGGGGCTGGAACGGATCCCGGACCTGGAGTTCGAGGTGATGGACGTACGGGCGGGCGTCGACGCGCTGGTGATCGACTACCGCAACCAGATCGGCGGCCGGGTGTACGAGGTGCTGACCTTCCGGGACGGCCTGGTCGTGGCGGGCTTCGGCGCGTACGGCGAGACGCCCGCCAACTGACCGGGTCCTTCGCCCTACTTCGCCGCCGGGCAGTCAACCGCGTCGGCGTCGTCGGAGAGTGCGCTGCCCTCGGGGAGCAGGTACGTCACCCAGAGCACGACGGGTTCCGTCCCGAGGTTGCGTCCGATGTGCCTGTGGTCGGCACCGGACGGTTCGATGAAGGACGTCCCCGCGGGTGTCACCTCGACCGAGCAGTCGTCGAGGGTCCGGGTGAGCGTCCCGGACTTGACGACGGCGATGAGCTGCCCGCTGTGGGTGTGCCAGCCCGTGGAGCCGCCGGGCGCCACGGTGATCTCGCGGAAGGTCACGTCGGTGCGGCCCTTCGGGGCCTTCACCTTGAGCTTGCCCTGGGACGTGCCCTCGGCGACGACCGTGCCGCTCACCCCGCTGCCGGGCGTGGCGACGGCCGCCGCCGGCACGAGGCCCAGCGCGGCCACGCAGACGCCCACGAGCAGGACCTTGCGCAGCGCCCCCTGCTTCCTCGCGCCCCTTACGCCGCTCCCGCTCTCTCCGCTCTTCGCACCGACCACGCCGTCGAACCCCATGACCGACTCCTCATCATCCGCCCGATGAACACGCCTACGCTATCGGCGAGTTGGGCGTAATGCGTCAGGTGCGCGGGTATTGACCGCCACGGAGTTCACCGGCGAGCGGCCCGTCGCCGAGCACCTCCACCCGGCCCTCCTCGACGGTCTCCGCGAGGGTGCTCTCACCGCGCCCGAGCGCGAGAACGGCCTCCGCGTCCAGTACGAGGCAGGCGTCCGGGTGGTCGGCGGGACCGTATCCGTACACCTCGCCTCCCGTCGCTTCCGCACCTGTGCGGATGTGGAACTCGCCCTCCGGGAGCCTCACTTCGACCACACCGCCGCGAGTGAGGCCGTCCAGCGCCCGTAGCAGCGGCAGGGCGAACCAGTGGGCCCTGACCGCGTCCGTGGGGCGGCGCTCGTCGAGCGCGGGCGCGCCCCACTGTGCGAGCGCGGTGAGGACCGGGAGAAGCCCGCGGCCGCGCTCGGTCAGTTCGTAGACCGCGGCGGCCGCGGGGGGCGGCAGCCGGCGGCGCACTGCCAGGCCGCCCTGCTCCATGTCCTTGAGCCGGGAGGCCAGCACGTCCGTGCTGACTCCGGGCAGATCGGCGTGCAGGTCCGTGTAGCGGCGGGGACCGGCCAGCAGTTCACGGACGATCAGCAGGGTCCACCGGTCGCCGACGGAGTCGAGGGCGCGGGCGGTGGCGCAGAACTGGTCGTAGCTCCGACGGCGGGCGGGGCGTGCGGGCTGCTGCTGACGTGGCATGCGACGCAGTCTAGACATGTTGTTGGACTTTCCAAGCTCAAGCTTGGTAAAACCAAGTATCGCAATTCACGTCGGGGAGGCACGCCATGGAGTTCCGGCAGTCCAGCAAGCTCAACGAGGTCTGTTACGAGATCCGGGGCCCGGTCATCGAGCAGGCCAACGCCCTTGAGGAGGCGGGCCACAGCGTGCTCCGCCTCAACACGGGCAATCCGGCGCTCTTCGGCTTCGAGGCGCCGGAGGAGATCGTCCAGGACATGATCCGGATGCTCCCCCAGGCACACGGCTACACCGACTCGCGCGGCATCCTGTCCGCGCGCCGCGCCGTCGCGCAGCGCTACCAGGCGATGGGGCTGGCCGATGTCGACGTGGACGACATCTTCCTCGGCAACGGGGTCTCCGAGCTGATCTCCATGGCCGTGCAAGGGCTCCTGGAGGACGGCGACGAGATCCTGATCCCGAGCCCCGACTATCCGCTGTGGACCGCGGTCACCACGCTCGCGGGCGGGAAGGCCGTGCACTACACCTGCGACGAAGGGGCGGACTGGAACCCCGACCTCGCCGACATGGCCTCGAAGATCACCGACCGCACCCGGGCCATGGTGATCATCAACCCGAACAACCCGACGGGCGCCGTCTACTCCCGCGAAGTCCTCGACGGCATGCTCGACCTGGCGCGCAGGCACGGGCTGATGGTGTTCGCCGACGAGATCTACGACCAGATCCTGTACGACGACGCCGAGCACCACAGCGTGGCGGTACTGGCTCCCGATCTGCTCTGCCTCACCTTCAGCGGGCTGTCCAAAACGTACCGCGTCGCGGGATTCCGCTCGGGCTGGATGGTGGTGTCGGGCCCGCAGCAGCACGCCCGCAGCTATCTGGAGGGGCTCACCATGCTCGCCTCCATGCGGCTCTGCCCCAACGCCCCGGCGCAGTACGCGATCCAGGCGGCGCTAGGCGGAAGGCAGTCGATCCGGGATCTCGTCGCCCCCGGAGGCAGGCTCCACGAGCAGCGTGACCGGGCCTGGGAACGGCTGAACGAGATCCCCGGGGTGTCGTGCGTGAAGCCGAAGGGCGCGTTGTACGCCTTCCCGCGCATCGACCCGAAGGTCCACAACATCGTCGACGACGAACGGTTCGTCCTGGATCTGCTGCTGCGGGAGAAGATCCAGGTGGTGCAGGGCACCGGCTTCAACTGGCCGCGCCCGGACCACTTCCGCATCCTCACTCTTCCGCACGCCGACGACCTGGACGCCGCCATCAGCCGCATCGGCCGCTTCCTGAACGGATACCGCCAGTGACCTGCCGGACCTGCGGGGTTCCCGTACTCACCCAGTTCGCCTCACCGGATCTGGTGGGCGCGATCGTGGAAGACGGCCTCGACCCGGCCGAGGACCCCCGCTGGGCGGACTCGGGCGCCGTGTCACCGGCCGAGTACGCGCGCTGGTCAGGTCATCTGTGCGGTATGACCTGCCTGCGTATGGCCCTCGGCCCAGGGGCACCGTCCCTGTTCGCCCTGCGGGACCACGCGTTGAAGTACGACGCCTACACCGACGCCGACGGGGTGATCAAGGGGCTGGTCTACGCCCCCTTCGCCCGGTACGTGTCCGAGGTCCACGGCCTCGACGCGGTCGTCCACCGCCACCTCTCCCCCGCCGGAATCCTGGACCTGCTGGACGAGGGCCGGAGGGTGATGGCCTCCGTGCACTTCGGGATCCGGCACCCGGAACAGCCGGCTCCGGGACGTGGTGGTCATCTGGTGCTGCTGACCTCCCGGACCGCGGACGGTGCCGGTGTCCACTTCCACAACCCGTCGGGTACGACGGCCACGACGCGCGCGGCCGACCTGCCGTCGGCGGTCTTCGAGCGGTTCTTCGCAGGCCGGGGCGTCTCCCTGCCCGGCGGTGCGCAGGCCGGCTGACGGCAGGGCACGGAGGGCGGGAGCCGCCCTCCCCGGTTCGGCCACCCACGGGACCGCGAACGCCGGTTCAGAGGCACGGGCACCACCACGACCGCACGCTTGCGGAGGACGACAGCTCATGACCACACCGCCCCCGCCCGCCGGCACGGAGCGCCCCGGCGCAGCAGCCGTCCGGATCGGCGCTCTCGTGCCGCTGACCCCGCCCGGCTGGACCGAGGCGGGCAGGCACCTGCTCGCCGGGCTCGAACTGGCCGTCGACGAGGTCAACGAGGCCGGCGGTATCGGCGGAAGGCCGCTGGAGCTGACGGTCCGGGACACCGCGGCCGATCCGCACAGAGCCGTGGCGGCTGTGGAGGAACTGGCCGGTCTGGGCGTGACCGTGCTGGCCGGGGAGTACCACAGCGTCGTCGCTCGCGCAGCCGCCACCAGGGCCGACGCCCTCGGGGTGCCGTTCCTCTGCTCGTCGGCGGTTCTCGACGCGCTCACCGAGGAGCCGACGGAACGGGTCGCGCGCCTGGCCCCGGCGCAGTCCCACGGCTGGCGGCTGTACGCGGACTTCCTCCTCGGCGCGGGTCACCGCCGGATCGCCGTGGCGGCCGAGCCGAGCGTCTACTGGGCGTCCGGGGCCGGCATCCTGCGGGACCGCCTCGCTCCGCGCGGCGGCACGGTAACCGAACTCGACATGCGCGAACTCACCCCGGCCGCGGTGTGCGACGAGCTCGCCGGCAACGGTGCGACGGCCCTCCTCCTTCTGGTGGGCAGCCCGGAACCGGCGGTGTCGATCGTCAGGTCCGTCCGCCGCGACCGGCGGCTCTCCGAGGTCCTGATCGGTGCTCCGGCGGGGCAACCGGAGTTCGGGTCCTGGGCGACTTCGCTGGGCCACGACGGTGCCGCGGTCCCGTTCCTGCGTTACATGCCCGAGCGCCTCGGCCCCCTCGGCGTACGGGTGGGGAAAGCTCTTCGCGAACGGCTGGCCGAAGCTCCCTCCTTCGTCGCCTTCGAGGGCTACGACACCGTCTCCGTCCTCGCCGGCGTATTGCGTTCGCACGGCACGGACAGGGCGCACCTCGCCGGGGCCTGGCCGAGCGTCTCGGTCGAAGGCACCCGCGGCCGGATCCGGTTCTCCCGCGCGCCGGGCATCGGTGTCCGGCAGTGGGTCTGGGCGCCGGTCCAGGTCGTCGACCGGGATCCGGCGGAACCGGGGCGCTTCCGGGTCCTCCACGCCGGCTGAGGCCGGATGTCCGGCCGCCGGGCCGGAGCCGGTGCGGTAATGTTCCGCCGCCGACCACCGGCGGGCAGCGAGGACACCGACGAACGGGAGCAGCCGTCCCATGGGTTCAGCGATACGCCACTTCACCGCCGGCCGCGCGGACGGACAGGTGTTCACGGTCAACATCGAGCGCGACTTCCGGTACGACCCGTACCGCGACTTCCTCGTCTGCGCGCACTGCGACTGGTCTCCGTCACTGCTGACGACGCGCAGGCTGGCCGACATGGCCGGGGAACACCTGGCCGCCGCGCACGGCGCCGACCGCGGACTGGCGGACCGGGAGAACGAATCCTTCCGCAAGGCGCGTTGGGTGGTGCTCCCGCTGTGCGTGGTCCTCGTCGTCGTGCTGTTGATGTCGCTCTAGGCGGTCCGCCAGAAGGTGACGGGCAGTCAATCAGCTGGTGCCGGAGAGCAGCCGCGCACGTGCGCGGGGTGTTAGCTTCTTCGCCGTGATGGAACACCAGGACGGTACGCGGGCGGCCTACGACGGGGTCGTCGAGCTGTACGCATCGATGTTCGCCGACCGGCTGGAGACGCGTCCGTTCGCGCGGGCCATGCTCAGCACCTTCGCCGAGCTCGTGCGCGGGACGGAAAACCTGCGGACGGCCGATGTCGGCTGTGGTCCCGGACATCTGACGGCCATGCTGCACGACCTGGGCCTGGACGCCTCCGGGTTCGACCTCTCCCCGGGCATGGTCGACCACGCCCGGCGGGCCCATCCGGCACTGCGGTTCGACGAGGCGCGGATGGAGGCCCTGCCGGTCGAGGACCGCACGCTCGGCGGCCTGATGTCCCATTACTCGATGATCCACACCCCGCCCGGGGAATTGCCCGCTCTGCTCACCGAGCAGGTGCGTGTCCTGGCGCAGGGTGGCCTGCTCCTGGTCTCGTTCTTCGCGACCGACGGACCGGAGCCGGTCCGCTTCGACCACAAGGTGGCACCGGCCTACAGCTGGCCGGTGGACCGGTTCGCCGAGTTGCTGGCCGGAGCCGGGCTCGACCCGTTCGCCCGGCTCGTCCACGACCCGGCCTCCGAACGGGGCTTCCTCGAAGCGCACCTGCTGGCCCGCCGCCCCTGAAGCCTTCCGTCCGGCCGGGAGCCCGTCGCGTGATCACCGGCCGGACACCGATCACGGGGGCGGCTCGGGTGTCAGCCCCGCAGGGCTGTGAGCGCGGCGACCGGGTCGGGGTCCGGCGTCGCCCGGGGCCACCAGTCGTCCTCGCCGGGGTCGGACTCGTAGCCGTACCAGCGGCTGTCGTGGCCGAAGCGGAGCTGAAGGGTGCCCCTGGCGTTGGTCAGATGGTTGCGCCAGGGCTGGAAGCGTGGGAACTCGCCCGCGGCCAGGGCGGGGCGCGCCCGGTCGAACGGGCCGGCCGGCGGGTCCCACGGGGTTTCCAGCACCTCCAGTCCCTCCGCGCCGCCCTGCCGCCAGGCGGCGACGGCCCGGGCCAGGTCCGTCGTGCTGCGGCCGGTGGCGAAGGCCAGCTCGCGGTAGAGCGCCCGGGTCGTGGCGGTGAGCCCGGCGGTGGGGCGGGACGCGGCGATCCGTACGGCGTCCTGCCAGGTGCTGAGCCCGGCGAGCGGGTCGTCCCCGGTGATGAGCAGCGCATGGGCGCGTGCCGCCGCGTCCGTGGCGAGGTGGTCGAGGCCGAGCGGGTCGCGGGCGCCGGGCAGTTCCGGGTAGGACGGGGGCTCACCGGGATACGGGGGCACGGGCAGGGGTGCGGGCAGCGGCGGCAGGAAGCGGTGGGCCAGGGCGTCGGAGGCCGCGACCGAGGGCATGGCGGCCGTCTCGGGGCGCTCGCGCGCGGAGTGCTCGGCGTTGCGGCGGCCCAGTTCGTCGAGGAGCTCACGCTCGCCCCGGCCCCGCATCAGCAGCAGCACGAAGGGGTCGCTGTCCAGGAGCCGAGCCGTCTGGTAGCAGAGCGCCGCCACGTGCTTGCAGGGCCAGCCCCGGTCGGGGCAAGAGCAGTCCGGGTCCAGATCCCCGGCGGCGGGCAGCAGCCGGATACCGGTCTCTCCCGCCGTGTCGACCAGGGAGTGCGGCATCTCCTTGTCGAGGAGCGCGGACAGATGCCCCGGCCGGACCGCGACGGCGTCCAGGAACGTGTCCCAGTCGGATGCCGAGAACGTTCGCAGGCGCAGCTCCGCGCGGTAGGGACGGGGGCGGCTGCCGTGGACGTAGGCAATGACCCGGCCGGGGGTGACGGTGACCGCGGCGACATGGCCTCCGTCCGCGTACGCACGGCCGCGGGCGAGACGCCCCTCGTCCATCGACAGGGATTCCAGGGCCTCCACCCAGGCCCGGCCCCACCAGGTGTCCGCGAAGGGTCCTTCGGCGTCGGAGGCACGGGCGGGCACCGCCTCGAAGGTGCGCCGCAGGTCATCCGGGCCCGGGCGGGCCGCGGGGCCGCCACCCGGGCTCATGGCGTCCTCCGGAGCGAGACGAGGTCGGCCAGGTCGCGGTCGTTGAGCTCGGTCAGGGCCGTCTCGCCCGAACCGAGCACCGCGTCGGCGAGTGCGCGCTTGGACTCCAGCAGTTCGCTGATCCGGTCCTCGACGGTGCCCTCGGCGATCAGCCGGTGCACCTGCACGGGCTGGGTCTGGCCGATGCGGTACGCACGGTCGGTGGCCTGCTCCTCGACCGCCGGGTTCCACCACCGGTCGTAGTGGATGACATGGGCGGCCCGGGTGAGGTTCAGTCCCGTGCCGGCGGCCTTGAGGGAGAGCAGGAAGACGGGGACCTCGCCGGACTGGAAGCCGTCCACCATCCGCTCCCGCTCGGGCACCGGCGTACCGCCGTGCAGCAGCTGGGAGGGGATGGCGCGGGAGGCGAGGTGGGCGGAGAGGAGCCGGGCCATCGACACGTACTGGGTGAAGATCAGGACGGAGCCGTCCTCGGACAGGATGGTGTCGAGCAGTTCGTCGAGCAGGGCGAGCTTGCCGGAGCGTCCCGTGAGCCGGGTCGGCTCCTCCTTCAGATACTGCGCGGGATGGTTGCAGATCTGCTTGAGCGAACCCAGCAGCTTCATGATCAGTCCGCGCCGTGCGATGCCCTCCGACTGCTCGATGAACGCCATCGTCTCGCGGACGGCCGCCTCGTAGAGCGTGGCCTGCTCCCGGGTGAGGAAGACCGGGTGGTCGGTCTCCGTCTTGGGCGGCAGCTCGGGCGCGATGCCCGGGTCGGACTTCTTGCGGCGCAGCAGGAAGGGTCGGACCAGCCGGGAGAGCCGCTCGACCGCGTCCTCGTTGCCCAGGCCGGCGGCGGTGCCGGTGTTCTCGACGATCCTGGCGTGCCGGGAGCGGAACGCCTTGAGCGGACCGAGCAGGCCGGGGGTGGTCCAGTCGAGCAGCGCCCACAGCTCGGAGAGGTTGTTCTCGACGGGGGTACCGGTCAGGGCGACGCGGGCCGGGGCGGGAATGGTCCGCAGCGCCTTGGCCGTCGAGGAATGCGGATTCTTCACGTGCTGTGCCTCGTCGGCGACGACCAGTCCCCAGGTGTGCCCGGCGAGCTGCTCCGCACCGGAGCGCATCGTGCCGTAGGTGGTGAGGACGAAGCCGCCGTCGGTGCCGTCGAGGGTGCGGTCGGTGCCGTGGAAGCGGCGCACGGGGACGCCGGGGGCGAAGCGGTTGATCTCGCGGTGCCAGTTGCCGAGGAGGGAGGCGGGACAGACGACCAGGGTGGGGGCGGTGTGGGCGCGGTGCAGATGGAGGGCGATGACGGTGATCGTCTTGCCCAGGCCCATGTCGTCGGCGAGACAGCCGCCGAGACCGAGCGAGGTCATGCGGTCCAGCCAGGCGAGACCGCGGAGTTGGTAGTCGCGGAGGGTGGCGTCGAGACCGGGCGGAGCCGGGAGGGTGGCGTCCTCGTCCAGGATGCGTGCCCGGAGTGCCGCGAGGGCTCCGGCCGGCACGGCTTCGACCTGTTCGCCGTCGACCTCGGCGCTGCCGGTGAGGGCGACGGCGAGCGCGTCCACCGGGTCCAGGAGGCCGAGCTCCCGCTTGCGTGCCTTGCGGACGAGTGAGGGATCCACGACGACCCACTGGTCGCGCAGCCGCACCACCGGCCGGTGCGCCTCGGCCAGGGTGTCCATCTCCGCCTCGGTGAGCTGGTCGTCGCCCAGGGACAGCTGCCAGTTGAACGCGAAGAGCTGTTCGGCGTCGAAGAAGGAGGTGCCGTCGGTCGCCGAACCCGGCGCGGGCCGGACGACGGCCGCCGCGGTGAGCGAGCGCGCGAGCTCCCGGGGCCAGTGGAGGGCCACCCCCGCCGCCGCGAGCCGCGCTCCGGCGGGGCCGATCAGCTCGTACAGCTCGTCCTCGGTGACGGCGAGCACGTCGGGGACGGGCTGGTCCAGCAGCCGCTCCAGCGGCGGCCAGACGCGGGCGGCGCGGCGCAGTGCGAGCACGGCGTCGATCCGGGCCCTCGGCCCGAAGGGCTCGCCCGCGCCGCCGCTCCACAGCGTGGCCGCGTCGGTCACGTAGGTCGGATCGGCCAGGCTGTGCACCTGGGTGATGGCGGCGGCGGCGTGGCGCGTGGCGGCCGGAGCCCCGGGCGCCTCCTCGTCCCCGGCCGCGCCGACGGTGCCGCCGGACGTGTCGAACAGGTCGTACGCGGAGAGGTCGAGCCGGAGCGAGATGCGCACTCCGGCGTCGAGTCCGGCGGCCACCTCGACGGCCCAGGCCCGGGCGTCCGGCAGATGCTGTGCCTCGCGTGCGGCGAACGGAGCTCCCATGGCGTGGGCGGCGGCGGGCGTCCGCGGCAGGGCGTCGGCGACGGCGTCGAGGAAGGCGCCGAGCAGCGCACGGGGGTCGGGGACGCGCAGAGGTGTGCCGTCCAGCGGGACGGGGTGTCCCTCGGGCGGCATCGAGGCGGCGACGGCCCGCAGATGAGCGATGTCCTCCGCGTCACGCGGTCCGGCCCGCCAGGCGTCGTGGCCGTCGGCCGTCAGTCCGGGCAGGAGCCTGCCGCGCGCCACGAGGGTGAGGGCGTGCAGGGCCGCCGCGCCCCACGCGCGGGTGGCGGGGTGGGCGACGGCGCGGTGCCGGGCACGCGCGAGCAGAGGCACCGCGTCCGCGACGGGAAGCGCCACGGCGGGCACGGTGCGGGTGCTGACACCGCCGGTGCCGTCCCGGCCGACGACCGTGAGCTCGGTGAGGGTGTACGCCGGCCCGGTGCCGGGAGGCACCGCGTCGGAAACGTCGCCGGCGAGGACCGTGTCCGGGGCGGTGGGGTGCGCGGTCCCTTCGGGGTCCCAGAAGGCGATCAGGCCGTCCCGGGGCAGCGCTGCCGGGAGGAAGACCGCGGCGCACCGCAAAAGCCGGTCGGCGGTGACGTCCTGCGTCTGCCGCGTCATGTCCACCACCCCCTCCGGCCCGGTCCGGTTTCGCTTCTCCTGTCCTGGCGAGTCTAGGCGGGGGGTGTGACAGCGCCCGCCCCGGCCGTGTTTCCACAGGTGGAGCGGGCGGACAACCGTGTCAGTGACGGGAGAAGGGCTTGCTGCGGGGATGGTCGGACGGCTGTTCCGGACCGAACTCCGGAAGCGCCTCCGGGTCGAACTCCGGCAACCCGTCCGGGCCCGGCCCCGACGGGTTGCCGTCCGGGTCCGGCCCCGCACCCGTGAGAGGTGCGTCCGGGAGCGGCTGGTCCGTGAAGGTCTTTGCCGCGACCGAGGGGTCCACGACGGCGGGATCCACGAGCGACGACGGATCCACGACGGCCGGGTCCCCGGGCCGGTCCGGAGCCGGCTGCTCGGGCGCGTCCTGCGACTGCCCGGCGCCGACGGGCGGCTGCGGCCCCTGCTGCGCGCGCTCGAGGAAGCGGAGCAGCTCCACCGGGAAGGGCAGGACCAGCGTGGAGTTCTTCTCCGCAGCGACCGCGACGACCGTCTGCAGGAGTCGCAGCTGCAGTGCCGCCGGCTGGGTCGACATCTGCTCCGCCGCCTGGGCGAGCTTCTTCGACGCCTGCAGCTCCGCGTCGGCGTTGATGACCCGCGCGCGCCGTTCACGGTCGGCCTCGGCCTGCCGGGCCATGGACCGCTTCATCGTCTCCGGCAGCGACACGTCCTTGATCTCGACCCGGTCGATCTGTACACCCCAGCCGACCGACGGGCTGTCGATCATCAGTTCCAGTCCTTGGTTCAGCTTCTCCCGGTTGGAAAGCAGATCGTCCAGGTCGCTCTTACCGATGATCGACCGGAGGGAGGTCTGCGCCATCTGCGAGACCGCGAACCGGTAGTCCTCCACCGCGATCACCGCGCTCGCCGGGTCCACCACCTTGAAGTAGATGACGGCGTCCACCCGCACCGTGACGTTGTCGCGCGTGATCCCGTCCTGTGCGGGCACGGGCATCGTCACGATCTGCATGTTCACCTTACGGAGCCGGTCGACGCCCGGGACGATCATGGTGAAGCCCGGGGAACGCACCTCGTCGTGGAGCCTTCCGAGCCGGAGCACCACGCCCCGTTCGTACTGCTTGACCACCCGGGCCGCGGCCATGGCGTACAACAGGCCGCCCGAGAGCACCGCCACCAATGCGATCAACAGATCCTGGACCATCACGGCCCCCTGCCTACCGGATGCGTTCCCGCATCCACCCATCACGCCCTATTAACACCATATGCCCGATCTGCCGCCCTCGAACCTCCGTCCGGGTGTCAGTGGCCCCGGCCGGCCGCGCACCGGATGCCGGCCGTCGGCCGGCCGGGCAGGGTGGCCAGCGCCAGCACGTCTCTGTGACGTACCGATGAGCCGGACGAGCAGACGAGGACCCGCCCATGTCCGTCACCGCGCCCCCCGCCCTTCTCCGCCGACGTACCGGCATCGCCGCCGGTTCGGCCCTGCTCGTCCTGGCCGTCACGGGTTGCTCCGGCCTCGGGCGTACGGCGGTCGGACCCGTCAGCTACACCACCGGCAAGGACGAGGTCGTCAGCGTGAACAGCCCGTCGGTGAAGGGCTGCCACAAGATGGCGCCCGACGGTGCGCGCAAGGTCGACAACCGGACGATGATCGACATGATCCTGTACACCACCCGCGACTGCAGCGGCCGTGGAACCGCCTATGTGGCCACCACGTTCACCGACGCCAACGCGGCACGCGCCCTGCCCTGGCGCAGCTACCGGTTCGTTCACTGAGCCGGACGACGGACGCTCCGGCCGGCAGCCCGGCGAGGGCGATGTCGGAATCAGGGCTTTCGGGGGCGGGCCAGTACCCAGACACCGTCCGGGGTGAGATAGCGGTCGAGGGTGAGCCCGGCCTCCTCCAGATACGCCTCGAAACGCTCGACGGACAGCTCGCGCGACCGGAAGGTCTGGGTCCACCTGGCGTCCTCGAAGACGTACTCCGCTCGCACCTCGTCCACCCCGTCGCCGACGGGCTCCGCCGAGACGATCCGTATGGTGCAGCCCGCGGCCCGGTCCTCCCGCTCCCGGGGCAGATCGGAGTGGTAGCCGGCGCCCTCCCGCTGGATGAGGACGGCGCCGTCGTCCTTCACGTACCTACGGCAGGTGCCGAGCAGTCCCTCCCTGACCCGGTGATCGCTCGTGTGCACCAGGAACGACCCGAGCACGACCGCGTCGAACCGCTCCTCGCCGAGGTCCAGCGCCTCGATGGGGCTGCGGACGGTGCGGGCTCCACGGACGCGCTCCAGCATCTGCGCCGACTCGTCCACCGCGGTCACGTCGAAGCCCAGGCCGACCAGAGGGTGCGTCACCCGGCCCGCTCCGCAGCCCAGTTCGAGCAGGCTCGCACCCGGCGGCAGCACCGAGCCGATCACCTCCGGTTCGCTGCCGGCGGACAGGCGTGCGTAGAGCTCGACCGCGCAGCCGTCCGGTGTGATCGAGCCGGGCCCGGTCCCCGTGTGTCCCTCACGTACCAGTTGTCCGCTCATACCAGCCAGAACGTACAGACGCCGGGGCGCGTTCCCGTCAGTACTGCGGGTAGCGGCCGTCGGGCCAGGACACCGGCTGCTCCAGCTCCATGCAGAGATCGTCGGCGAGTTCGGCGATCACGGACCGGCCCTCGGTGAGGGCCAGCCACGAGGCGGGCAGCCGTACGTCGCCGTGGTGCGCGCCGAGCAGATTGCCGCAGACCGAGCCGGTGGAGTCGCTGTCGCCGGAGTGGTTGACGGAGAGCAGCAGCGCCTCGGCGACGTCGTCGGCGCCCGGGAGCACGAGCGCGCAGTACACGGCGACGGCGAGGGCTTCCTCGGCGACCCAGCCCGCTCCCAGTGACTCGACCCGCTCGGCGGTGGGCCGGCCCCGGTCCGCGAGATCGACCGCCGCGCGCAGCGCGGCCGTCGTCTCCTCGTGCCCGCGATGGCGGCCCAGCAGGTCCATGGCGCGCAGGACGGAACCCAGCGGCGAGTCGCCCTCCAGCAGATGCGTGACGATCGCGGCGAGCGCGCCCGCCGCGTAGGCCCCGGTGGGGTGGCCGTGGGTGATCAGCGCGCACCTGGCGGCCAGCGCGAAGGCCGTCCCCGCGTCCGCGCCCAGCAGCCCGAAGGGGGCCGACCTCATCACCGTGCCGCATCCCTTGGACTGCGGATTGACGGGGCCCGGCAGGGCGAGAGGCGCACCGGCGCCCGGGACATGGCCGGAAACCAGACCGGTGAGGCACGCGTTGCCGGGCGCGCGGCGCGCGTACAGCCAGGGCTGCTGCCTGAGCCAGCCGGTCCGTACGGGCTCGTCCCCGGCGCGCGGGGGCGGGGAGAGGTGGTTCTGGGTGTCGAGCCAGCGCAGGTAGGCATTGCGGACGAACTCGGCCTCCGCGCCTGGGATGCCCTTGGCGGAGGCCCGGGCATGGGCCCTGATCAGCCCTTCGACCGTGAAGAGCGTCATCTGGGTGTCGTCCGTGATCCGCCCGACGACCCCGTCGGGGTCCGGGACGGGGCCGCGTATGCCCCGCTCCCCGTGGTCGCGGCGGATGCCGTCCAGGGAGAGGAACTCGACCGGATTGCCCAGCGCGTCCCCGACGGCACCGCCCAGCAGCACGCCCCGGACCCTGGACCGGCGGGCGACGCCGGCGCCCCATGACGTCGTTCCCCGCGTCGTGTGCCCCTGCCCCGTCGTCGTCACAGCCCGCTCCCCGTCGTCCGCCCGTCGGTTTCCGTACGCCGCACCGCGGGGTCATGCTGGAGAAGAGGCGAATGGTGATGCGAACCGGAAGTGAACCGTCCACCGCACGCAGCCCCCTGCGGATGCGACTCTGGCTGAGTCTATGGGGCATGGTCTGGGCCGCGTTCGGGCTGGCGGCCTTCGTGGTGACCGGACGCGTCGGCTGGGCGACGGCCTGCGCCGTACTGCTGGTGGTCACGGTCACGGACCTGTGCTTCATCGTCCGGCATCTGCGGCAGGGCCCGCACTATCAGCCGGGCCGGGACATCCCGCCGTACGAACCGGACCGGGGCGGGCGGGACGTCCGTCCGTACGAAGCCGACCGGGGCGAGCGGGGCCGGTTCGGCCGGTGAGTCCGCCCGCGCCCATCGGCACGTGTCAGGAGCGGTCCTCGAAGCGGGCGGCCTGAAGGTACTCCGGCTTCGGGTCGAGCGCGGCGGCCAGCCGGAAGTGGCGGGTGGCCTGTTCGGGCCGACCGGCGCGCTGGAAGGTGCGGGCCAGCGCGAAGTGCGCGAAGGCGTTGTCCGGCTCTCGCTCCAGGACCAGCTCGAACTCAAGCTCGGCCGGGCGCAGTTGGGCGGCGGCGAAGAAGGCCCGGGCACGCAGCAGCCGGGCGGCCGTGTTCTCCGGGTGGGCGGCTATCACCGAGTCGAGCAGCTTGACCGCACCACGCGGATCCCGCGCGGCGAGCAGCTGCTCCGCGGCGCGGAAGTCGATGACATGCGTTTCCGGGTTCTTCTCGGGCACGCCCCTATCCTTCCCCTCGTTCTCCGGTCTTCAACATCCGGCCAGGGGTGCGTATTCCGGCCGGACACCGGACACCCGGGGCACGCGTCCGGCCGGACACCGGACACCCGGGGCACGCGTCCGGCCGGACACCGGATCAGCCGGTGGCAGCGCGCGCGGTGAGCTCCGACCAGACCGTGCGGACCTGGGGTTCCAGGTCCTCCAGCGGACCGTCGTTGTCGACGACGAGGTCGGCGACGGCCAGCCTCTCCTCGCGTGTGGCCTGCGTCGACATCCGGGCGCGGGCATCGGACTCCGTCATGCCACGAAGCCGTACGAGCCGGTCGAGCTGGGTGTCGGGCTCGGCGTCGACGACCACGACCAGGTCGTAGAGCGGGGCGAGGCCGTTCTCCGTGAGCAGCGGAACGTCGTGGACCACGACCGCGCCGTCCCCGGCGGCCCGCTCCAGCTCCGCGGAACGCGCCCCTACGAGCGGGTGGACGATGGCGTTGAGCGTCGCCAGGCGTGCGGGATCGGCGAAAACGATCGAACCGAGCGCCGGCCGGTTCAGGGAGCCGTCCTGGCCCAGGATTCCGGGGCCGAAGGCCTCCACGACGGCCGTGAGCCCTGGAGTGCCGGGCTCGACGACCTCACGGGCGATCCGGTCGGCGTCGATCACTACGGCTCCGTAGCTCGCGAGCAGCCGTGACACTTCGCTCTTGCCGGCGCCGATCCCGCCGGTCAGGCCCACTTTCAGCATGCGCCGAGCCTAGCCTCCGGCCGGGGAGCGGCCGGAGGTCCCCTCAGGAATCGCCCTCGCGTTCCGCGAGGAAGCGTTCGAATTCACGGCCGATCTCGTCCGCGGACGGCAGGTCGGCCGGCTCCGCGACGAGGTTGCCCCGGGTCTCGGACCCCGCGAGCGCGTCGTACTGGTGCTCCAGTCCCTCGACGAGCGAGACGAGCTCCTCGTCGCCCTGGCCGACCTGCCGGTCGATCTCGGTCTGGGTCCGGTGCGCCTCCGTGCGCAGCGTGTGCGCGATGCTCGGCAGGACCAGTCCGGTCGCCGCGGTGATCGCCTCCAGGGCGGTGAGCGCGGCGTCCGGGTAGGAGGAGCGGGCTACGTAGTGGGGCACATGGGCGGCCACACCGAGGACGTCGTGCCCGGCCTCCATCAGCCGGTACTCGACGAGCGCCTCGGCGGAACCGGGTACCTGGGCCTCGTCGAAGGGGCTTCGGTGTCCCGGCATCAGGTCGGTGCGGTTGCCGTGCGGGGTGAGGCCGACGGGACGGGTGTGCGGGACGCCCATGGGGATGCCGTGGAAACTGACCGCGAGGCGGACACCTAGCCGCTCGACGACCTGTTCCACCGCGGCGGCGAACCGCTCCCACTCGACGTCGGGCTCCGGTCCTGAGAGGAGCAGGAAGGGGGCCCCCGTGGCGTCCTGGACGACCTTCAGCTCGAGGGTGGGCGATTCGAACGACGTCCACCGGTCGCGCTTGAAGGTCAGCAGCGGGCGGCGCGCCCGGTAGTCGACGAGCCGGTCGTGGTCGAAGCGGACCACGGTCTGGTGCGGCAGCGTCTCGAGCAGGCCGTCGACGATCTGCTCGCCCGTCTCGCCCGCGTCGATGTATCCGTCGAAGTGGTAGAGCATGACCAGGCCGGCCGACTCCTGGGCGAGCGCCATGTCGACGACGGCCAGGCCCTTCGGCTCCCATTCGTACAAACTCTGCGGATCAGGCACGGTTACCGCTCCTCCTCGTGTTCCTGGACAAGAACACCCCGCCCGGCCAGGGCATTCCCGCCCGCACCCTTTCCCTCGCGATTACGCGAGGACACGGCTGTGCAGCGCCGTCACCGCCTTCCGTGCCGAGGTGAACGCTCCGTGCTGCCAGGCGTCGGTGTGGCTGAGGTAGTCACCGGCGAAGTACACATGCCCGGCCGGGCTGTTGAGCGGCGCGAAGGCGGGGGCGTCGGGCCCGCCGGACAGGGAGTGCCAGGAGGCCTCCAGGTACGGGGTCTGGCGCCAGTGGTGGGAGAACGAGGTGGCGAGTTCCGTACGGTACTTGTCGCCGTGGATCTTCACGCCCTGGGCGACGGCCCGCGCTTCCCTCTCCCCCGGTGCGAGGGCGGCGTACGCGTCCGCGTTGGAACCGGTGTTGTAGTAGCCGATGATGGTGCCGCGCTCGCCGAGGTGGCCGTAGGACGGGTACCAGATGTGGGACAGGTCCATGTCCGTCTCCGTGATGCCGCCGAAGATACGGTGGTCGCTCTCCCACCAGCGACTCCTGTACTCCAGCCCGATCTTGCCGGCCGAGGACGGCTTGCAGGCCTCCAGGGCGCTCTGGACGGCCGGGCCGAGGTTGTGCCCGGTCTTGGCCAGGATGTTGGGCGGCAGCGCGGCGATGCAGTAGTCCGCCTCGATGCGACGGGTGCGGCCGGCCTGGGTGTAGGTGACGGTGACGCCGTGGGCGGTGTCGGTGATGTCGGTGACGGCCGCCCCGGTGCGGACCTTCCGCTCGCCCACTGCCCGGGTGAGTGCCGCGGGTATCCGGTCCATGCCGCCGACCGGCTGGAACATCAGCATCGCCTGGTCGTACTCGAACTCGAAGGAGAAGTAGCGCCCGACGCCGCTGGAGAACACCTCGGACGCGGAGGGTACGGAGCCGAGTTCCTCACCCGGTGTTCCGGCGGCGGCCGGATCGACGCGGTAGCCGCGCCGCGGGCTGCCGGTGTAGTCGAGCGTGTCACCGATGTCGCCGAAGTCCTTGAGGAAGTCCAGGAGCCGTTCCTGGTCGTCGGCGGTGATCTGCCGGTCGAGTGCTCCCTTGTCGCTCGCCTTGGCGAGGAGCTCCGCGACGTAGCCGTACATGTCTGCCTTGGCCGTGCGGTAACGCACCGGCGCCTTCATGCCCGCCTTCTCGTTGAAGAGGTAGGCGTTGGCGTTCTCGTTGGTGAACACCTCGACGGGGACCCCGAGTTCGCGGCAGTAGTCGAGGGTGACCATCCACTGCGGGATCCGGCCGGGTCCGGCGTTCATGTACTGGCCCTCGCCGAAGCGGGCGGTCTGCTTGTTGCCGTAGGTGTCGGTGGTCGAATCGCCGCCCCGGACCGTGAAGTTGCGCCCGCCGGTACGGCCGCGGGCCTCCAGGACCGTACAGTCGTACCCCGCCTTGCCCAGCTCGTACGCGGCGGCGAGGCCTGCGATGCCTCCGCCCACGACGACGACCTTCGCCGCGGCCTTTCCCTTCAGCGAGAAGTCACCCCGGCTCGGCGCCTTGAAGGCCGGCTCGCGGCCGGCTGCCTGAGCGGTGGGGGCGAGTCCGAGCGCCCCCATGGTGGCGAACATGGCGCCCGCCCCGCCGGTGATGCCGACGCTGCGCAGAAAGCTTCGACGGCTGGCACCCGCCGCCACGGGAGAGTCCTGCGAGACGCGTGAGGTGTTCGACGTGTGTGTCATGCCCTGGCTCCCCTGGTGATCCCGACGTTGCGCGGATCCTGGCAAGCGGTTGTTACGGGCCGTCAGTTACTCGTGTATCCCACACGTTTCCTCTTCCCGGCGACGCCTGGAGCACATTGGTCCAGACCTTGACATGTCCACCCACCAGACCTGCCGTCACGGGCAGATTCAGAGCCTCGCCCCCCGACGGGAAGGCACCCCCATGCGCACCCGCATGCTGGGCAGGCTGCCGCACCACCGTGTACTCCACCGACACGGTCACCGACGGCAAGGGCCTGACGAACATCGCCGTGACGCCCTGAGTTCTCGCGTCCGGACACGAGTGAGG
>NZ_JBHWZS010000084.1:0-30420 GCF_042728155.1 Streptomyces sp. NPDC060209 | reverse complement strand
GTTCCGGTGGACGCGGCACGAGCTGGTCGGCGCGGTGGGAGGTCAGAGCTGGATGGGCATCGTCCAGCAGTTGGAGGTGGCCGGCTTGCCGGAGAGGCGGTCGGTCAGCCAGGAGATCGCGTCGCCCTGGTCGGTGATGAGAGGTACGAGGTGGTTGGTGAGGATCTTGTCGCCGAGGTTCGGCAGCTTGATGGCGTCGTAGGTGACATCGGCGCCCTTGCCGCACCAGTCGAGGGCCAGCTGCCGGGCCTGGGCGTGGGGAACGATGTCGTCCTGGACGCCGGTGGCCAGACGTACCGGACCTGCCGGCTTGAGCGTGCCGATGCGCTGCTTGTCCAGGGCGGCCTTCGCGCGGGGGTCGGCCGCGATGATTTCCCCTATGGACCGGCCGCTGGTGGTCCATTTACCGCTCTTGGTGAAGCCGTAACCGAAGAGCGCGTCGCCGACACACATGGTCGACGCGTCCTTGAGAGCTGCCTTCCCCGTCGCGCTGATGTTCGCGTCGACGACCGCGCGCAGGTCGGGGTCGGCCTGGGCGAATCCGCTGATCGACCAGGCCAGCGCACCCGCGAGCGCACTGCCGTCGATGCCCTTCATGACCGAGGTCAGGTCCGCCGGGGGAGCGCCGGCGTAGGTCCCGGCGAGCCGGAC
Source organism: Streptomyces sp. NPDC060209 (assembly GCF_042728155.1). NCBI lineage: Bacteria > Bacillati > Actinomycetota > Actinomycetes > Kitasatosporales > Streptomycetaceae > Streptomyces > Streptomyces sp. NPDC060209. Next base: position 29,769 of record NZ_JBHWZS010000084.1, on the reverse strand, counting down.
GTCGGGTGCGTAGGAGGGCTGGAGTTCGGCGGCCGCGGCGCTGGCACCGCCGCCCTGGCTGTATCCGTACAGGCCGGTCCGGGACGCGGCGGTGACCGATGCCCCGGGGACGGCGCGGGCGGCGCGGGCGGCGTCCAGCAGGGCGTGCGCCTGGTCGAGGCGGTTGACGTAGGTGTGCAGGCGGTCGGTGGCGCCGAGGCCGACGTAGTCGGTGACGACGACCGCCGCCCCGGTGGCCAGGAGCCGGTAGACCGCCAGGGCCTCGTAACCCACGGACACGGTGTCGCCGTTGAGGGTGAGCGGGTGCTGCAGGGCGAAGGACGGCGCGCACTGGTCGCCCTGGCCCATGGTGCCCGAGGCCACCGCGACCAGAGGGCGCGGTCCGCTGCCCTTCCAGGCGGCCGTGGGTTCGATGTAGGCGCCGGTCACGGCGACGGGCAGCCCGGCAGAGTCGGTGGACCTGTACATCAGGCGGGTCGCGGTACCCGGCATCGGGCGGCCGTCGAGGCCGGGGATGCTCAGCCCGAGCGGCAGCGCCTCGGTGCGGATCAACGCGCCGTTGGCGGCCGGTAGTTCGGTCGGCGGGGTGTAGAACGCGGGGATGGTGACCCCGCGGGAGACGACGGGTTCCGTCGCGGCCGCGGAGGCCGGTACGGCCGACAGGCCCGCGCAGACGGTGCCCGCGGCGACGACGCCGGCCAGGAGGCGCAGGCCGGCCGATGTGCTGCGGCGGCCCGCCGCCGGGTGAGTGGTGGTCCGGTGCACGGCGGTGGTGAGGGTGGAACGGGAACGGCTTCTCTTGCGGCTCATGGTGTGCTCCTCGTTCGTCGTCTAGATGATCGTGTCGATGTCGTGGGCGGTGATGGCGTCCATCGCCCGTTCGGCCACGGCGGCGATGGTCATCGACGGGTTGCAGGCGCCGGTCGTGCCGGGGATGAGCGCTCCGTCGAGGACGTAGAGGCCGCGTTGGCCCTGGACGCGGCCCTCGAGGTCGCACACCGTCCCCATCGGTGCGCCGCCAAGTGGGTGCCAGGTGCTGTTGACGAGGGAGTTCGTGTCCGTGAGGACGCCGAGCCCTTTGGACACCTTCGTGATGCGCTGCTGGATGTGCCGGTGGCTGCCGGTGTCGCCGCCCAGGGGCCAGTGCAGCGAAACGGAGTCGGTGGACGCGTCGTAGCGGAACCGGCCGCGGTCCGCGCTCACCCCGAAGCCGACCAGCATGGTCGTCCGCGCGTCGATACCCAGTGGCGGGAGCGATGCCTGGATGATCGTGTTCGCGGTCTTCGGGTCGTCCCACGCCTTGCTGCCGTAGACGACCGGTCCCCCTTGCTCGGCCCCGAAGTCCTCCTGCAGGTTCGTCCACGCGTAGATGCGGTCGCCGTTGGTTCCCCACCCTTCGCCGAGCCCGTCGGGCAGGTCGGGGATCGCGCCTGTGGCACCGGCGCGGACGAGGAGCTTGCTGGTGTTGATGCTGCCGGCCGCCATGACCAGGGCTCGGGTGGAGAGGATCTTCTGCTCCAGCACGCGGCCCGCGTCGTCGGTGCGGTCGACGTGCACCTCCCAGCGGCCGTCCGCCGCCCGGGCGACGCCGGTGACGTTGTGGTGGGTCGCGACGGTGACCTTGCCGGTCGCCTCTGCCTGCCGGAGGTAGGTCACGTCGACGGAGTGCTTGCCGCCGTTGTTGACGCCGAGTGCGCAGTCCCCGTTCGTGTAGGACGGCTTCATCTCTCCCCGCAGCTCGGCCAGGGCGTAGCCCCAGTCGATCGGCATCGGGATCTTCTCCAGGCCGTACCCCGCCTTGCGCACCCGCTCGGCGAACACCTGTGCCGCGTAGTAGTTGGGTGTGCTGATCAGTTCCTCGGGAGCCGTCGCCACCTGGAGCATGCCGGCGACCCGCGGGTAGTGGATCCGGTTCATGCGCCGGTAGTCGAGCTCGTCGGGGAGCCAGGTGTTGAAGACCGCCTCGGAGGGCTGCAGGGTCATGCCCTGGTAGACGAGAGACCCGCCGCCGACCCCGGCCGCGCAGACGCCCAGGATGTTCTGCCCGAGTATCGGCTCCAGGAGCCCCACGTACGGATCGAAGTTCAGCGGGGCGCCGATCAGTCGGGCGAGCGGCCGGACGGCCGCCGGGAGGGTTCCGTACCAGAGCATCCGCCTGTCGAGACCGGACACACGGGGGAAGGTTTCCGCGTCGGGCCCCGTGGGCCATCGCCGGCCGCGTTCCAGTACGGTCACCGGCACGCCGGCCTGCGCCAGTCGCAGCGCGGCCACGCCGCCGCCGAAGCCCGAGCCGATGACGACGGCCCGGTGTTCCTCCTCGGACAGTCTCACCCGGGCCGGCGCGGCGGCTGCTGCCGCTGCGGGCGGTGGGAGGACGCCTGCGGCCGCGAGTCCGGCAGCGCCGGTGAGCAGGCTGCGCCTGGTTGGAGTGGGCATGAGCGGCTCCTTGAGGGGGTGGGATGCCGTCCGGTCGGTGTGGCCGTCTGAGCTGCCCAGGCGGGTCCGGTCCTCAGTGGTCGAGGGCGCCCGGGCTCATTCGTTTCGGTCGATGCACGCCAAATGCCGTGTGAGACAGCGCTGTTACTCGCTGGTCACTTACGGCAGCGTAGGTCTGCGTGTCACTCAGTGACAAGACGTCGGCATGCGTCATTTCCCAGCGGCTCGCTATGCTGCGGTATCAGCGACAGAGGGCGGGGGCGAGGGTGCGCGAAGCGCCGTCCGTGGAACGCGGGCAGACAACGCAAGCAGATGCCAGGCCGTCGCTCGCGCAACGGCGCAAGGAGGCTCTCCGCTTCGAGATCGCCGGCGAGGCCGTCCGCCTGTTCGCCTCGCAAGGCGTCACCGCTACGACGGGCGAGCAGATCGCCCAGGCCGTGGGTATCTCCGCCCGCACCCTGTGGCGTCACTTCCCCACAAAGGAGAGCTGCGTACTGCCGCTCCTCTCGGCAGGGCTCGAGTTCGCCATCGACCAACTGGGCAACTGGCCACCGGAGACGGGGCTGATGGACTTCTTCACGGACGCCTGTCGATACGGCGAGTTGCTCCCCGCCGCCCCCGTCATCCTCGACCTGATCCGCATGACCTCCACCGACCCGGCTCTGCGCGCCGTCTGGCTCCAGGCACACGACGACGCTCTGCCCGTCCTCGGAGATCTCCTCGCCCAGCGGTCCGGCGGTAGCGCCGACGACATCAGAATCAAGGTGCACGCGGCGACCCTCAACGGCGCGCTGCGCGCGGCGGCGGAGGACTTCGCCCGCCAGTACGCAGACAATCCCGAGGCGGCGGGCGACGAAATCGCCGCGTGCCTGCTCGCAGCCTTGCGCGCGGCTTCGGAGGGCTTGCCCTACTGACGCCGTCGAGGTCGGCTGCAGGTCCGGCGCGCCACCCGCACGAACCGCGCGACCGTGATCACCGGCCACGCGGTCCGGAGCCGCGGGTGTCGCGCCGCGAGGTGCCCGACAGACCCGCCGATCAGCGGATCACCGGCACAGTTCCCGGTCCACGAGTGTGGTCATGGCGCCCCAGGTGTCCTCACCGCCGTCACCGGTGACGTACACCGCGGCGGTCCGGGCCCCGTCACGGGTGGTGCCCACCCAGGTGACATAGCCGAGCAGTTCGCCCCGGTGACCGAAGTAGCTGCCGCCACAGGACAACGAGACCTCCGCCAGACCGAGTCCGTACCCCACACCCAGCTCGGGCGCGAGCACTGTGGTCGTCATCTCGCCGAGCTGTGCCGGAGCCAGCAGACGGCCGCCGAGCAGCGCGGAGTAGAACCGGTTCAGGTCGTGCGCGGTGCTGATGATCGAGCCGGAGCCGACGGCCATGGTCGAATTGAGCACGGTGACGTCGATGGCGGTGTCCGTGCCGAACGCGGCGTAGCCCCGGGCGTGCGGGCCCAGGATGGACGGGAAGGCGCCGGGCGTACTGGTGTCCCTCAGGTCCAGCGGGCGGATGATCCGGTCCTTCACCTCCCGCGCCCAACTCCGGCCGGTGACCTTGTCGATGATCATCGCGGCGAGAATGTAGTTGGTGTTGGAGTACGACCAGCCGGTGCCAGGAGGGGTGAAGCGGGGAGGGTCCTGCATCGCCAGCCCCACCAACTCCCCGGACGTGTAGGTACGGAACCGCTCGGCTCGATAGCCGTCCGCGCTCTTCAACGCGGCTATCTCCGGCCCGACATCGCGGATGCCACTGGTGTGCTGCAACAGCATCCGCACGGTGGTCCGACTGCCGTCATTGCCGTTGCCCCGGACCACTCCCGGCAGCCATTGCTCGACGGTGTCGTCAAGGGACATCCGACCCTCGCCGACGAGTTGCAGCACGACCGCCGCTGTGAAGGTCTTGGTGGCGCTGCCGATCCGGAACCTGCCGTTCTGAGGCATCGGCTTCCTGCTGCCCATCGCGGCCGTCCCGGCGCGCGCACTGTCACGCGTGTCCGGTGACGTCACCTCGGCAAGCACACCGACGACCCCGGTGTCGTGGATCGCGTCCACCCGCTGCTGGAGCGGATCCGCCTGCTGCGGCTCCGCCGCCGCGGTCAGTCCGGTCGACACGGCGAGGAGGGCCGTGGCCAGGCTGGTCAGGACGAGCAGGCCTCGCCGACGCCTTCTTAACACATGCACGATGATCCCTTTTCTGTTCAGGTTGCCCGCGCGTTCAAGGACCGCTCAGGAGTGGCCCGCAGGTGCTTTCGCCCCGGAGCCTGTGGTCGGCGACCATCGCACCATCCGGGAGAGGACCGGACCATCCGGCTTTCCCCCTGACGTGCCGATGCGCCTTCCTCAGAGCGGCGCCGGGGGGTACCCCCGCGGGCATGCTGGGGCTTCCCCCCGGCCGGCCCGCTCGGGCGCGTCCGGCGCTGCGGCGACGTCGGCAGCGGTCCGCCGGAATGCGCCGAGCCACGAAGAGCGGGACAGTGAAGAACGTCGTCCACCATGGGGGCCGAGGCGGAGGGAGCATACGGATCGTGGCCAAGGGAAAGAAGCTCGACAAGGGTGACGAAGTTTCCTGGAGCAGCCACGGGCAGACCGTTCCAGGGAAAGTGAAGAAGAAGATCACGGGACGCGCGGAGGCGGCGGGACGTACCGTCGACGCCTCGAAGGACGAACCGCAGTACGAGGTCGAGAGTGAGAAATCCGGCCGCAGAGCCGTCCATAAACCGCAGTCCCTGCGTAAGAAGAGTGGCGGCTCGTGAGCGGAAAAGGCGGTACGAGTCGGCAGGAGACCATTGACGAGTTCGGCAAGGCCGTCAACATGACGCCCCGTGGCCTCAAGAAATGGCTGGCCACGGATGACTCGAAGAACGTGGGTCAGTCGGACGGTGGCGGTGAAAGCGTGGGGCATGCGTCCGGGCGCCGCATCGTCGACCTGCTGGAGAAGAACAAGGCTGATCTCTCCGACGACGACGTCGCGCACATGCGCAAGGTCGTCGGTTATGTGCACCGGCATCTCGAGCAGCGGCCCGCAGGCGACGTCACGGATACCCGATGGCGCCACTCCCTCATGAACTGGGGCCACGACCCGAAGTCATGAGGGCCCCGACGTCACGATCGTCACCGGGCTGCGTGGAGTGCCCGGGCCGGGACGAGGCACGGTCGGCGAGCGTGCCGCGGCCCCGCGGGAAGCGCGGCGCGCGCGGCGTGTGAGGAGTACGGCCCACGTCGTCGTGCGCTTTGATCTGTGAAGGAAGGCGTCGCGCAGTGCGCCGGCCGGCCAACAGATCGTCATCGGAGCACTCGGCATGACTGAGGAAGAGTCCAGCATCCCCCATTGGCTGTTCGGCGATCAGCTCGGTCCCCATTTCGTCGATCCGGCGCGGGGCGGCCCGCGTAGGGACGCGCCGCTGCTGCTGATCGAGGCCCGCAGCGTCTTCCGACGGCGACGGTTTCACCGTGCGAAGGCCCACCTCGTCCTTTCGGCGATGCGCCATCGAGCCGCCGAGCTGGGTGACCGCGTGCGGTACATCAAGGCCGACACCTATCGCCAGGGTCTGCGCGAGGCGGTGGGGGACGGGCCCGTGACCGTGCACCATCCCACGTCCCACGCGGCCCACGCCTTCGTGCGCGCGCTGCCCTTTGTGCGTGTTCTGCCGGCACGTGGCTTTCTGGTGACGCACGAAGAGTTCCGGGACTGGGCGGACGAACGCGGCACGAAGCGCCTCCGGCAGGAGGACTTCTACCGATGGGTCCGACAGACGCATGACCTGCTGATGGAGGGCGACCGGCCCGTCGGAGGCCGATGGAACCTCGACCACGACAACCGGCAGCCACCGCCACGCGGGGCCACCGGCCTGGGCGTCCCGGCACCCTACCGGCCCCGGGAGAGCGACATCGACGCCGAGGTGCGGTCGGACCTCGACCGCTGGTCGCGTGACGGGGACGTCGAGTTCGTCGGCGAGGACGCACCACGCCGGTTCCCCGCCACGCGCCGGGAGGCACTCGCCGCGCTCCGGCGCTTCGTCGAACACCGGCTCGCCACCTTCGGCGCGTACGAGGACGCGATGCTCGCCGGGGACGCGACGATGAGCCACAGCCTGCTTTCCTCGTCGCTCAACCTCGGCCTGCTGGACCCCGCGGAATGCGTCGAACGGGCGGAGGCGCGGTGGCGATCCGGCGACGTGCCACTCAACAGCGCCGAGGGATTCGTGCGCCAGATCGCCGGATGGCGCGAGTTCGTCTGGCACGTCTACTGGTACTTCGGCACCGGATACCGCGAGAGCAACGCCCTGCGCCACCACGAGCCACTGCCCGACTGGTTCACGGAACTGTCCTCGGAAGGGACCGGGGCGAACTGCCTGACCCACGTCCTGGACCAGGTCAGAACGACAGGCTGGACCCACCACATCCCGCGCCTGATGATCCTGGGCAGCTTCGCCCTGCAGCGAGGGTGGGAGCCCCGGGCCGTCACCGACTGGTTCCACCGCAGCTTCGTCGACGGCTACGACTGGGTCATGGTCCCGAACGTCGTGGGCATGTCGCAGTACGCGGACGGGGGCCGCATGACCACCAAGCCCTACACGTCCGGAGGTGCCTACATCGACCGCATGAGCGACCTCTGCGGCCCCTGCCGGTACAAGCCGTCCGTACGCGTCGGTGAGGACGCCTGCCCCTTCACCGCCGGGTACTGGAACCTCCTGCACCGCCACCGCGACCGGTTCGAGCACAACGCGCGGATGACCCAGGCGGTGCGGGGGCTGGACCGGCTCACCGATCTCGAAGAACTGCTGGAGCAGGAGCGCGACCGCCTGGACTGAGATCCTTCGGGAGGACGAGAGGAGAAGCACGTGGATCAGCCCGCGGCAGAACCCGCCCCGGGAGAGCCCGAGCAGCAAGCGCTCTTCGGGTGGTCGGACACCGTACCGGCGCAGGAGGCGCAGGACGCGCCCCGGGCGTTCCGGGACAGTCCGCAGGCGCGCCGGATGCTCGACGTACGGGAGGTCTACGCGGAGCCGGCGGCCTTGGACTCCCCGCGCGGCCAGCAGATCATGGCCCGGCTGCCCGGAGTGCGCGTGACCGAGGTCGCCAGCCACTGGCGAATCCCCTCCCTCCACGGCAACGACGGCAACATCGCCCGCTGGGTCCGGATCAAGACCGGGACACTTGTCCTCGGGGTCAAGCACACGCTCGCGACGCGGCCGAACGGCAGGTCGGCCGACTGGATCGCCCCCGGCCCGTCCAACGGTTGCGCGATGGCCTGCGCCTACTGCTACGTCCCCCGCCGCAAGGGCTACGCCAACCCCATCACGCTGTTCACCAACATCGAAGCGATCGTGGCCCATGTCCGCCGCCACGTACGGGCCCAGGGCCCGAAGACGGCACCCAACCAGTGCGATCCTCAGTCGTGGGTCTACGACATCGGCGAGAACGGTGACTGCTCCGTCGACGCCCTCGTCTGCGACAACACCGCTGATCTCGTCGCCGCGTTCCGCGGTCTGCCGACGGCGAAGGCCTCCTTCGCGACCAAGTTCGTCAATCCCGACCTGCTCGCGCTCGATCCTCAAGGGCGCACCCGAGTGCGCTTCTCCCTCATGCCCGCCGACGACGCCCGGCTGCTGGACATCCGCACCAGCCCGGTCGCCGAGCGGATCGCCGCAGCGGCCGACTTCCTCGATGCCGGGTACGAGGTCCACTTCAACCTCTCACCCGTCGTTCTGCGCCCGGGGTGGCAGCGGGACTGGGCCGACCTGCTCGCCCACCTCGACGACGTCCTGCCCGCCCGCGTGAAGGAGCAGGCAGCAGCCGAGATCATCATGCTGACCCACAACCAGGCGCTCCACGAGGTCAACCTGGGCTGGCACCCCCGCGCCGAGGAAGTGCTGTGGCAGCCGGACGCCCAGGAGACCAAGCGCTCGGAGAACGGAGCCCTCAACGTTCGCTATGCCCGGGAGATCAAGCAGCAGTCCCTGACGCGGATCCAGCAGCTGCTCGCAACGCACGCGCCGTGGCTACGCGTCAGGTACGCCTTTTGAGCCATACCGGGTGCGGCCCGCATCCCAGCCTGCCCCGGGGGACCTTCAGCCACACAGCTCCGGGGGGCATGTACGCCGAGGGGTGCACCGACCCTAGGCTCGCCCCATGCTGAGACTCGGAATTCCCGTCATCGGGGTCACGGACATCCCCCGCGCGGTGGCCTTCTGGACCGCGGCCCTGGATTTGGTCGCCTCTCAGGAGCGGGAGAGCGAAACGTGGCGGGACCTCGATCACGCCGATGGGTCCGGCCGCGCCCTCGGCCTGCTGCGCAGCACGTCCCCGGCCGAGCCCCACCCCCGTATCCACCTCGACCTCTTCACGGAGACGAAGCAGGAACAACAGGCGGAGGTACGACGGCTGCTCGGTCTTGGTGCGCGAGCTGTCGACTGGGACCTCTATCCGCCGGAACCCGACTTCGTCGTCCTCGCCGATCCTGACGGCAACATCTTCTGCGTGGTGGACCTGAGCCACGCAGCCGGTGGAGGTGACCGGCCGATGCCATGACCGGCGCCCTCTCACCGGGCGGGCTGCAGGGTGCGGCCGAGGAGGGGGAGCAGGCGGTCCCAGTGGCGCTGAAGTGCGGAGGCGTCGAAGGCGTCGGTGTCGGACATGGTGAAGCCGTGGACTGTGCCGGGGTAGATCTCGGAGGTGAAGTCGACCCCCGCGGCGTCCAGTGCCTGGTTGAGCTCGCCGAGTGCCTCGGGCGTCAGGTCGGTCGCGGCGTGGCCGAGGTGGACCTGGGCGGTGACAGTGGAGAAGAGGCGGTGCACACTGTCGGGCCCGCCGGCGGCCACGGGGCCGTGGAATCCGGCGACGGCGGCCACCTGGCCGGGGTGGGCCGCGGCGGTGCGCATCGCCAGAAGGCCGCCTATGCAGTAGCCGGTCACCGCGACCGGTCCGGCGGCGGCCTCGGGCTGGGTGGTGAGGAACCTGAGGTAGGCGTCGGCGTCGCTCAGGACGCGTTCGGCGGTGTGTGCCTCGATCAAGGGCATCACCTGGGCCATGACCTCGGGCCGTACCTCCTCTCCGATGTGCCCGGGAAGTTCGATCACCGGTGCCGGGCCGTGCCGGTAGAAGAGGTTGGGGACGAGCACGTAGTACCCGTGCCCGGCCAGTTCGCGGGCCATCTCCCGCAGCACGGGCCGGATGCCGAAGCCGTCCGCGTACATCAGCACCCCTGGGTGCCGCTCCCCGTGGTCGGGGAAGGCGGCGAAGGCGTCGGCCCGGCGGTCCGTGGTGGGGATCTGCAGTGTCTTGGTGGGCAAGAGCTTCCTTCCTCGGAGTTCACTCGATAAACGTTTGTCGCACCTACGTTTTTGGCGCGAGCGAACGTACATCGTTAGTCGGACCAACGCAATGGATAGGATGCGCGCCATGATCAGAGCCGATGCCACGGACGTGTCCGACGGCGGGGCGCCCAAGACGCCCGACAGACTGCGCCGGCGGGCGAGCCGGCTGTTGTCGCAGCTGACCATGCGGTCGGACCGGCTGATCACCGAGGGGCTGGCCCGGGCCGACGCCCGCAGGTGGCACTACGCCGTGCTCGCCTCACTGCAGGAGTACGGGCCGGGCAGCCAGGCGGCGCTGAGCATGCGCTCCGGCATCCACCGCAGCGACATGGTCGGCGTGCTCAACGAACTGGTCGAGCGTGACCTCGTCGAGCGGGCCCCGGATCCCGGCGACCGGCGCCGCAACATCATCACGATCTCCACCCGAGGCCGCCGCCACCTGCGCCTCCTCGACGAGGTCCTGGACGACCTCCACGACGAGCTGCTCGCGCCGCTGAGTCCGGCCGAACGAGACCGGTTCGTGCGGGTGCTCACTCGCTTGCTGGACCACCACACCCGGAGCTCCTGAGTCGCGTGGTGCACCAGGCTTCAACGCTGCCCGGAATACGGGCAGTCGGACCATGAGCCACGGGTGCACCGGCCCGACCTGCGGCCGGCAGAGGCAGAACAACTCGGGGTCTCCCTCGTCAAGGCCGTGGAGAAGGCCCCGGACTCCGTCCGGCTCGTTGGGGCGGACGCTGCCTCGGCTGGTTGGAGACACTGGTCGCCGCCCCGCACGAGCGGCCTCGAGAGGGTGCCGGATTCCGGCAGGCTCCTACCGCCCGGGCGTCCTGTCCACGCGAATCAGCGTCTGCTGCCCGTTCGCGACGAGTTTCCGGCCGCTGTCCTGGACTCCGAAGACCTCCAACTGGCACACGGTCAGGGTGCGTCCGGACTTCAGGACGGTTCCGACCGCCTCGATGTGGTCGCCGACGGCGGGCGCGAGGAGATTGATCTTGTACTCGACCGTGAGCACTTCGGTGTTCTCCGGGAACAGGGTGAAGGCCGCGTAGCCTCCGGCGCTGTCCGCGACGGCGCTGGTGGCGCCGGCGTGGAAGTAGCCGTGCTGCTGGGTGACTTCCGGCCGGCCCGGGAGCACGATGTGCACGCGTCCGGGTGCGATGTGTGTGATCCGGGCACCGAGATGCCCCATGAGCCCCTGGCTGTCGAAGCTCGCCCGGACGCGTGCCTGTACCTCGGGGCTCGCCTGTTCCTGCCGGTTCCGGTCTTCCATGTACTCTCCTTCGGCGGGTGTCGCGGCGCGCGGACGGTCGAGGCGGGGGCGTTCGTCAGCCGGCCAGACGCTCCACCAGCAGGAACCCGCCGATGGCGATCATCATGGCACCGGACACCCGGGTGGCCGCCCGGGCCGCGGACGGCCGGGTCCGCAGCACGGTGCGGGCCAGGAGGCCGACTCCGAGGTACACCCCGGCGCAGGCGGTCATGTGGAGCGCGCCGAGCAACCCCGTCTGGGCGGCGACCGGCCAGCTTGCCGCGGAGTCGATGAACTGGGGGAACAGTGAGAAGTACAGCAGCAGCGCCTTGGGGTTCAGCCCGCTGATCCCGGCGCCCTTGAGCATGATCTGCCGACGCGAGGCCGCCACGGTCTCAGTGGACGCGCCCAGGGCCGTCGGCCGCGACACGACATTCCAGCCCAGCCACATCAGGTAGGCGGCCCCGGCGACGGTCAGCGCGGTGAGCAGGGCCGGCGACCTCGCCACGATCACCACCAGGCCGGCGACGGCGAGCAGGGTGTAGGCCGCGTATCCGGTTATCAGCCCGGCGACGGCGGGGACGACCGACCGGTCCCGTAGCCCTGCCGAGATCGCGTACGCCCAGTCCGCTCCCGGTGTGAAGACCAGCAGAAGATCCACTGCCAGGAAAGCCGCCAACGTCGTCGTGTCCATCGATCGATCCCTCTCATGATTCGTGCCCCAAGAGGGAAGATTAGGCGCAAAATGCCCGAAAATGTTTCCGTCTTTACCCCGTGCTCGGGCCTATTGGGGGAGAATCTTCTGATGGATGCCCTGGATCGGAAAATTCTTACCGAGCTGCAGCGCGACGGCCGGCTGACGGTGACCGAGCTGGCCGCCCGCGTGAAGCTGAGCGTTTCGCCGTGCCACCGGCGCCTGCGTGATCTCGAACAGGAGGGCGCGATCCGCGGCTACCGCGCCGTCGTGGACCCCGGGGCCGTCGGCCTGAACTTCGAAGCCCTGGTCTTCGCCACTCTGCGATGGGAGGACAGCGGTACCGTCGCCGCGTTCGAGGAGGCCGTGGCCGCCGTCCCGCATGTGCTCCAGGCCCAGCGCCTGTTCGGTGAACCCGACTACCTCCTGCGGGTCGCCACGGCCGACCTGGCAGCCTTCCAGCAGCTCTACGATCAGCGGCTCGCCCGGCTGCCGGGTGTCCAGCGCCTGACTTCCACCCTCGTCATGAAGCACGTCGTCGACGACCGTCCCCTGCCCGAGTAGGCGCCTGTGCGCGGAACCCGCCCCGGGCGGAGGGCACGGACGGACCTCCGCCCGGGGAAAATCCCTACCGCGGCGGCGGTGTGTGGCGGAGACTCTTCTCATGGCTGACATGGGGTCGTTCCGGGAGGCGGTCACCGCGTGGGCGGCCGGTGGCCCGGGTGATCCCGCGCGGGACCTGGCCGAGCGGCTGTCCGTCCGGGTGGTGGTCCTGCTCGAAGGGCCGAGCGATGTCGCCGCGGTCGGCGCGCTGGCCGCGAGCCGGGGCCGGGACCTCGCGGCCGAAGGGGTCTGCGTCCTGTCGATGGGCGGTGCGATGAGTGTCGGGCGCTTCGCCGGCCTCCTGGGGCCGCCCGGCCTGGGCCTCCGTCTCACGGGACTGTGCGACGAGGCGGAACGCGGCTACTACGCCCGCGGCCTGGAGCGGGCCGGCGCGGCGCGGCAGGGGTTCTTCGTCTGCGCGGCGGATCTGGAGGACGAGCTCATCCGCGCACTGGGTGTGACGCGGGTGGAGGAGCTCGTCGAGGTGGAGGGCGACCTGCGGGCCCTGCAGACCTTCCTGCGCCAGCCGGCGCAGCGGGGCCGCACCTCGCAGCAGCAGCTGCGGCGCTTCCTCGGCACGAAGAAGGGGCGCAAGATCCACTACGGCCGTGTCCTCGTCGAAGCCCTCGATCCCGGCCGCGTACCGGCCCCGCTCGACGGCCTGCTCGCCGGTCTCTGAACCCCTGGGCGGTCCGGGGCGTCGTCGGAGGGCGCCGGCAGCCCCGGTCGCTCCTGGGGGCCTGGCGTGACGGTTCGTTTGCGGCCCCGTATCGCCTCGTTCGCGCCCGGGTTCTCGTGTCCGGGGCTCCGCGCCTCACCACTTCTGTGGCCGTCCGACCTCCGGTGTTCGCATCCCGTGCAGGTGCTGTGTCCGCATCGAAGTCGCCTGCTCGTAACCCTTGACGCTGACCTTTGGTGAAAACTACGTTTTGGTCTGCGGAAATCAACTTCCACTTTATGGAAACCTCTGAAAACTCTCTCGGTCGCCGGGGCCCGTGGTGCGCAGCCTTCTCCGAAGTAGGCAGTCGACAGGCCTCGTTGCGGCCCCTAGCGAATACCCGAGGGTCGATCGATGACTGCTGTGGAGGACCTGCCGCCCGAGGCGGCCACCGGGGACACCCGGGCCGTCGGGGGCAACGGAGCCACCAGCTCCGTCCTGTACACCTACGACCTGGCCCCGACGAAGAAGCAGGGGCGCCGCTGGGGCGCCTACAACGTCTTCACCCTCTGGGCCAATGACGTCCACAGCCTCGGCAACTACGCCTTCGCCATCGGCCTCTTCGCGCTCGGCCTGAACGTGTGGGGCATCCTGGCGGCCTTCGCGCTCGCGTCGGTCCTGCTCTTCCTGCTGTTGACACTGTCCGGCTTCATGGGGCACAAGACCGGAGTCCCCTTCCCGGTCATGAGCCGCATCGCCTTCGGCATCAAGGGCGCGAAGATACCGGCCGCCGTCCGAGGTGTCGTGGCCATCGCCTGGTTCGGCATCCAGACCTACCTCGCCTCCGCCGTCCTGAGCACGCTCCTCATCGCGATGTTCCCCGGACTTCGCGGTCTGGACTCGGACTCCCTGCTCGGGCAGTCGACGCTCGGCTGGATCTCCTTCCTCTCCCTGTGGGCCCTCCAGCTCCTCATCGTGAGTTACGGGATGCAGATGATCCGGCGATACATGGCCTTCGCGGCACCCACGACCCTGATCACCATGCTCGCCCTCGCGGTCTGGATGTTCGTACGTGCGGACGGCTCGATCTCGCTGTCCGTCGACGCACCGCTCGCCGGTGGAGCCATGTGGCTGCAGATCCTTCAGGCCGCAGCGCTGTGGGTGGTGATCTACGGGACCTTCGTGCTGAACTTCTGCGACTTCACCCGGTCCGCCAAGAGCCGCGGCTCCATCGTCCGCGGCAACGTGATCGGGATCCCGCTGAACATGCTCTTCTTCGCCGTCATCGTGGTGGTCCTCAGCGGGGCGCAGTTCAAGCTCGACGGGCATGTCATCACCAGCCCCACGGACATCGTCCGGACCATTCCGAACATGTTCTTCCTTGCGGCGGCCTCGCTCGCCCTCATCGCCCTGACGGTCGCGGTGAACCTGCTGGCCAACTTCGTCGCGCCGATCTACGCGCTCATCGACCTCTTCCCGCGCCGGCTGGACTTCCGCCGGGCGGGCGTGGTGAGCGCGGTCGTCGGGCTGGCGATCCTGCCGTGGAATCTCTACAACAGCCCGATCGTCGTGAACTACTTCCTCGGCGGGCTCGGAGCCCTCCTCGGACCGCTCTTCGGCGTGATCATGGCGGACTACTGGCTGCTGAGGAAATCCCAGGTCAACGTGCCCGACCTCTACAGCGAGGATCCGCAGGGCGAGTACCACTACAGCCGCGGCTTCAACCCCCGCGCCGTCGCGGCCTTCGTCCCCGCCGCGGCCGTCGCGGTCGTCGTCGCCCTCGTGCCCTTCTTCCACGCCGCGGCCGGATTCTCCTGGTTCGTCGGCGCCTTCCTCGCCGCGGTCGTGTACGCCCTCGTCGCGGACCGGGGCGCGCAGATCCGGGACGTGGACGGCGAGTCCATCGCCGTCGCCGCCGAATGAACCACCGAACCGAAGGCCGTACCATGCGCATCCTCGTCGTCAACGTCAACACCACGCAGTCGATCACCGACTCGATCGGCGAGCAGGCGGCCGGTGCGGCGTCGCCCGGTACTGAGATCGTCCCGCTGACACCCTCCTTCGGGGCGGAGTCCGTCGAGGGCAACTACGAGAGCTACCTCGCCGCCGTCGCCGTCATGGAGGCGGTCCGCGCCTATCCGGAACCGTTCGACGCGGTGATCCAGGCCGGCTACGGCGAGCACGGCAGGGAAGGGCTGCAGGAGCTGCTCGACGTCCCGGTCGTCGACATCACCGAGGCGGCCGCGAGCACCGCCCAGTTCCTCGGCCGTAGTTACTCCGTCGTCACGAGCCTCGACCGTACGGTCCCCCTGATCGAAGAGCGTCTCCACGCGGCCGGTCTGAGCGCGCGCTGCGCCTCCGTCCGGGCCAGCGGGCTCGCCGTGCTGGATCTGGAACGGGACGAGAAGGCGGCCGTCGACGCCATCGTCGAGCAGGCCGCGCAGGCCGTGGAGATCGACCGGGCGGAGGTGATCTGCCTCGGGTGCGGAGGCATGTCCGGCCTCACCGAACGCGTCGTCGAACGCACCGGGGTCCCCGTCGTCGACGGTGTGAGCGCCGCGGTGACGATCGCCGAGTCCCTCGTACGTCTCGGGCTGACCACGTCGAAGGTGCGCACGTACGCGCCGCCGCGTCCCAAGCGGATCGTCAACTGGCCCCCGCAGGCGCGCTGAAGCAGGTCGCTCAGGAGGCGTGCGGCGGGCCGTTCGGCTCGGACAGAAGGTGTGGGGGCCGGTCGTCGGTCCCGTAGGAAGAGTGAGCTCGGAAGAGGAGGGGCACCCGTGCCCGACGTACAACTGGTCTTGCGCTCGACGCGCGTCATCACTCCCGAGGGGACGCGTCCCGCGTCGATCGCCGTCTCCGGCGGAACCATCGCGGCGGTGCTGCCGTACGACGCGGAGGTGCCTGACGGTGCCCGTACGGAGGATGTCGGTGACCTCGTCGTGCTGCCCGGACTCGTCGACACCCACGTCCATGTGAACGACCCCGGCCGCACCGAGTGGGAGGGGTTCTGGACCGCCACCCGCGCGGCCGCCGCCGGGGGCATCACAACCCTCCTCGACATGCCGCTGAACTCACTGCCGCCGACCACCACGGTCGAGCACCTGCGGGTCAAGCAGGACGTCGCCCGTTCCAAGGCGCACATCGACGTCGGATTCTGGGGCGGCGCGCTGCCCGACAACGTCAAGGACCTGCGGCCGTTGTACGGGGCCGGCGTCTACGGCTTCAAGTGCTTCCTGTCGCCCTCCGGTGTGGACGAGTTCCCCGAGCTCGATCAGGAACAGCTCGCGAACTCCCTCGCGGAGATCGCCGGCTTCGACGGACTGATGATCGTGCACGCGGAGGACCCGCACCACCTGGCCGCCGCTCCGCAGCGGAGCGGCGGGAAGTACGCCGACTTCCTCGCCTCCCGGCCCCGCGACGCCGAGAACACGGCGATCGGGAACCTGATCGCCCAGGCCCGCCGGCTGAACGCCCGCGTCCACGTGCTGCATCTGTCCTCCTCGGACGCGCTGCCCCTGATCGCCGCCGCCAAGGCCGAGGGCGTCAGGATCACGGTCGAGTCCTGCCCGCACTTCCTCACCCTGACCTCCGAGGAAGTCCCCGACGGTGCCACCGAGTTCAAGTGCTGCCCGCCGATCCGCGAGGCCGCCAACCAGGACGCCCTCTGGGAGGGGCTCGCCGACGGGACGATCGACTGCGTCGTCTCCGACCACTCGCCGTCCACCGTCGACCTCAAGACCCCCGACTTCGCCTCCGCCTGGGGTGGCATCTCCTCCCTCCAGCTCGGCCTGCCCGCCATCTGGACCGAGGCGCGCCGCCGTGGTCACGGCCTGGAGGACGTCGTCCAATGGATGTCCGCCGCACCCGCGCTCCTCGCCGGCCTGGGGAGGAAGGGTGCGATCGAGGCCGGGCGGGACGCCGACTTCGTCGTCCTCGACCCCGAGGCGACCTTCACCGTCGATCCCGCCGAGCTGGAGCACCGTAACCGGATCACCGCCTACGCGGGCAGGACCCTGCACGGTGTCGTCACCTCGACCTGGCTGCGCGGAGAGCGGATCCTCGACCGCGGCACCCTCACCGAGCCCACCGGCCGCCTTCTCGCGCGGAACGACTGAGCCCGCAGTCGAGGGCTGAACGCGCCCTCGACGAGGCGCTGTCGGGGACGCCTATCCGATGGTCACCACCCGTGCCCACGCGGGTGGCCCGTCGGGGACGTACTCGGGGTTCGACTCGTCGTAGGACGAACGTCCGTGGTGCCGGCCGAACAGACCCACCACCGTCCGGCACGGCGGGCGCCGGGACGGCCACGGGGTCTGGCCGTCGGTCAGCATCACCAGGACGTCCGGGCGCGGACGGGACTCCAGGGCTCGTGCGAAGCCCGCACGCAGATCCGTCCCCCCGCCGCCGAGCAGCTCGACCCCCTCCGCGCCGCCGCACAGGGGGCGGACCCGGTCGGCCGCCGCGTCGCACGGGAGTACGCCTACGAGGTCGCGACGGCCGCCCACGGCCCGCGAGATCGCCGCCACCTCCAGCAGCGCGCTGCCCAGCTCCGTGTCACTGACCGAGCCGGAGGTGTCGATCACCACGACGACCCGGGTCGGCCTGCGCCGCAGGCTCGGCAGGACCGCGCCGGGAACCGCCGCCGAACGGCGTGCCGGCCTGCCGTAGACGTAGTCCTCGCCCGAGCCCGGCGCGGATGCCGCCGCCCGTACGGCCGCTCCCAGCAACTGCCGCCAGGGCTGCGGCGGATGGAACGCCTCCTCGGCCCACCGACGCCACCCGGCGGGCGCCCTCCCCGGACGGCCGACGATGCCCTGCGCCACCCGGAACCGCACCGCGTCCCGCTCCTGCGTGCTGAGTCCGTGCGCACCTCCGGGTCCCAGATCCCACGGCCGCGCGAGACCGTCCGCCCCGCTGCCGCACTCCAGCCACGCCAGGTGAGCGGTGTGCGGCCCGAGCCGGAACTGGCGGAGGTAGTCCTCCATCAGTTCGCCGTCCCGCAGCCCGAGGGACCCGGGGCGGACGGCTCCCTCGGGCCCCACCAGACCCTCACCGAAGATGTCGTCGTTGATCTCGCAATCGGCCGCGATGTTCATCCGCAGCCGTTCCGCCGGACCGGTCAGTCCGTGCCGGTGCGCGTAACGGTCGCTGCGCCCGTGGTGGTCGCGAAGCAGGTGCGACACCTCGTGCACCCATACTCCGGCCAACTCCTCGACGGGCGTGCGGTCCACGAAGGCGGGCGACACATAGCACCGCCAGTACGGGTCGACCGCCATCGTCGGCACGTGCCGGGACTCGACCGGGTGCAGTGCGAACAGCGCGGTTGCCAGGTAGGGCCGCACGCGGGCCGCCTGGAGGCGGGCGGCGAAGAGTTTCCCGGTGTCCAACGTGTTCTCCCGGACGTCGCGCGGGCGTGACGTCCGGGGTGCGGCAGGCCGGCCGGGGGCGGGCGCCTTCATCGGTCCACCCGTGTCACGGAGAGGGCCCGGACCTCAGCCCGGTCGGCCCGCTGCGAAACGGACACCGCTCCGGCCAGCCCCTCGATCGACACCGGCACCTCCCAGCCGTCGCGGCGCAGGGTGGCGAGCGTCGTCGCGGGAACCACCAGCAGGTCCGGAGCGCCGGTCTCCGCCGCCCTCGCCAACAGGGCCCAGGCGGCGTCCCACCGGTCCCTCGCCGGGCGCGAGCGGACCGCGGCGACCACGGCGTCCAGCGTCGCCTGCCGCAGGTCGCCGCGCTCCGGCAGCTCCGCACTCCCGGGATCGGCCAGCAGGTCCTCCGGGTCCGGCAGGTCCATCCTGTCCAGGTAGGCCAGGAACTCAAGCCCGGGACCGTCCCCCACCGTCCCTCTGACCAGCATGGACAGGACGTCGCGCGACGCGTCGGCGGCGGTCGCGAACGCGGTCAGGCACAGCGCCATGTCCCAGCTGCGCGGTGACGGCCACGCCCCGCCCCGCTGCGTCTCGCCCGAGGGCAGCCGGTGCACCAGGGTGGGCCGTGCGCCCAGCAGTCCGCACACCGCGCGGCGGGCGAACGCCACGGCCTCGGGCAGCCTTTCGGCGTGGAGCGCCGGCAGCTCGGCCCGGGGCCAGACACCGCCCAGGCCCCGCACCACGACGTCGGTGTCGTGGAGCCACTGAAGATGGACGAACCGGTTGGCGAGCGGCGGACTCAGCTCCCAGCCGTCGGCGGCGGAGGACCGGGGATTGGCGGCGGCCACGATCCGGACACCCGGCGGCAGGCGCAGGGTGCCGACCCGGCGTTCCAGTACGAGCCGTAGGAGTGCCGCCTGCACGGCGGGTGGGGCGGTGGACAGTTCGTCGAGGAACAGCAGTCCCCGGCCTGCCCGCACCAGCTTCACAGCCCAGTCCGGCGGCGCCATCGGGATGCCGTTGTCCGCCGGGTCGTCCCCGATGACGGGGAGACCGGAGAAGTCCGACGGTTCGTGCACGCTGGCGATCACCGTGGTCAGCGGCAGGTCCAGGGTGGCTGCGAGCTGGGTGAGCGCAGCCGTCTTGCCGATGCCCGGCTCGCCCCACAGCAGCACCGGCAGGTCGGCCGCCACGGCCAGGGTCAGTGCCTCCAGCTGCGGGTCAGGACGCGGTGCGGTGGTCGTGTCGCGCAGCAGGGCCAGCAACGCGCCGGACACGTCGAGCCGGGAGGCCTCGGGAGCGGAAGCCGGGGCGTCGGACGGGGCCGGTGTGTGCGGGGTCCGGGAGAGCGGGCTCTCGGCGAGCGGGGCGTACGTGGACATGAGGCATCACCTGTGGGGTCGTCGAAGACGGTCGTCGCCCGGTGGTCCGGGCGCGCGAGGGTGCGGGCGGGCGGGCCGCAGGGTGCTCCGCCGCCGGTCGAGGTCAGCGGGAGGACGCGTGCCGGGAGGGGGAGCGGTGGGTGGCGGGACGGGAAGGCGTCCGGGCCGGCGGCTCCCGCCCGGGGCCGGGTTGCGCCAGGCCGGCCCTGAAAAGGCCGTGCTTCACCCGCTGTCGGGCGGCATCGTGCAGGGCATCGCGCAGGTCGCCGTCCCGCAGTAGTGCCCCGGTGCCGAGCATGCTCTCGATCCGGGCCAGTGCGCCGGCCGCATCCCCGTGGGCCAGCCGGTCACGGACATCGGTGAGGCAGTCCGGCCGGCGATGCGCCACGTCGATGACCTGGAGGCAGGGGATGGGTGTACCGGTGAGCGCGGCGAGCAACTCCTCCCGACGGATCTCGGCGGGATCGTGGTCCAGCGGGACCAGCACCCCGTCGACCAGGCCGATCCGGTGCCGGGCGCCCCGGCAGTCCACGTTGCGCGGCACGGCTCGGTGGTCCGTGTCCGGGCGGGGGGCGGCGGCGGAGGGCCGTGGCGTCCCGGGCTCCAGGGCCGCCGCGACCAGAGGGTGCAGCCGGCCGGACGCGATCCAGCCGCTGCGCAGCAGTTCCAGGTCGGGCAGGACCCATGTGGCGACGTCGGGGAGGACAGGGAGCCCGGCACAGGCGCCCGCCCGTACGACTTCGGCGGACAGCACCTCGGGCTGCCCCTCTCCTCCCCGCGAGGCGGCGGGAGAGGTGCGCACAGCCAGGAGGAGACGCCGCCGGGCACCGAGCCGGACCGCGACGTGGCCGCCTCCGGTACGACCCTCCGCCCTCAGCAGCAGCGCCGCCTCGGCGGCCCACCGGTCGAGTGCGAACCGTCCCGCGTCCGTGAGGGACGAGGCCCACAGCGGTGCGGGAATGCCGGTCGGCGAGGTCGGAGTCCGTGGCCCATCGGCCCCGGAACGCCCGCGCAGTTCGTCGCTGCGACTCGCGTCCCAGACATGGCGGTGCAGATCCAGACGGAAACGCCGGTCGGGCGCCCGGTAGCCGCGCGGCCCGGACCCACGCCCGGACGGTGCGGGGCCGTCCCACACCGTGAGGCTGATGCGCTGTCCGGCGTCCGCCCAAGCGGGCGCGGTGCGCGCCACGAGGCGTACGGGGCGTGCGCGTCCGGGCTCGTCGTAGCGAGCGAGCGTGATGGTCGTACCGGGACGCAGGAAACCGTCGGGCGCGGTCCTGGGCATGTGCCACCGCAGCAGGTCGGGTGCCAGCCGACGCAGGTCCGCCCGGAGGCGGGCGGCCAGGCCGCTGCCGTGGACACGTGTGACGGTACGCAGGTCGAGGTCGACGTCGAATCCGGCGGCGGCGCACGCCCCCGCCCAGTCGCCGGCGGTGCGCCGGGCCGTCGCGGTCTCGATCATGAAGGGCGGCACGGCGATCTCGCGCACGCGCAGCCAGAAGGAAAGGCGGGAATCCTCGAACGCGGTCTCGGTGAGCATCAGCACTCACCTTGCGCGGACGGGACCTCCGATCTGGAGACACATCGAGTAGTCATCGGCGGGAGCGTAGCCCGGACCCGCGCGGAGGGCCACACCTTTTTCCGGGCGGACGGGACGAGCGAGGCAGGCGCCCATGGCTCACCACCACCGGTCCGCGACCGGATGTTCCGTGTCACTCGAAGAACTTGAGGCTCCAGCCGGTGCTGGTACTGGAGCCCGGGACATCGGCGCGGCTGTAGATGATGTCGCCCCACCAGCTGAACGTACCCGTGTACCAGTACCGGTTCGCCCACGAGTACGGCGTCCCCTTCGCGACCGCGTGGAACATGCCCTCTGACCGGACGGGGCGAGAGTGCCGCGGCCGAGGGCTCCCACCCTCGACGGACGCCTTCCCGGGTCACTCCCGTGCGTGAGGCTCCCCGGACTGCTCCAGGATCCCGCGGGCGCGATCCAGGACGGGCTTGTCGACCATGTGGCCGTCGACGGTCGTGACCGCCTTCCCGGCTCCCAAGATCGTCCGCGCCCAGCGCAGTTCGCTCTCCGTCGGGGCGAAGCCGGCGGCGACCGGGGCGATCTGCGCCGGGTGGACGCAGAGCTTGCCCGAGAAGCCCAGCCGGCGGGCGTGAGCCGTGTCCGCGGCCAATGCCTCCGGGTCCCGGACCGCGGTCGTGACGCCGTCCACCGGTGGGCTGATGCCCGCCGCCGCCGAGGCCAGGACGACTCGGGAGCGGGCGTGGGTCAGGGCGAGTGTGTCGTCGTGGGCGATGCCGAGCTGTGCGGCGAGGTCCACGTTCCCGAACGCGGCGCGTACGACGCCGGGTGCGGCACACACCTCGTACGCGCGCTCGGCGCCGAGGGCCGTCTCGATGAGGGCGATCAGGGTGCGACCGGTGGCGATCTCGGCCAGGACGGCCGGGTCCTCGGCCTTCGGCACCATCACCGGGCAGCCGATACCGGCCGCCATGCGGAGGTCCGCCTCGAACCAGGGGGTGCCGGGCGCGTTGACGCGTACGACCGAACGGAGGCCGAGACCGGGCCACTCGGCGGCGGCCCGGCGGGCCCGTTCCTTGTCCTCGGGGGCGACCGCGTCCTCCAGGTCGACGATGACGAGGTCGGCGCCGGAGCCCGCGGCCTTGTCGAAACGGTCGGGGCGGTGACCCGGTACGAAGAGCAGGGTGCGGGCGGCCGCGATCTCTGCCGGCGTGCTCATGCGAAGGTCACCTCGGCGGTGGCGTGGCGTGCGTCGCGGTGGGTGACTGTGCGCAGTTGGACGCCGGTGCCGGAGGGGCTGCCCGCGGCGAGGAGGAGCTCTCCCGCGAACGCCGGCCGCCGCAGCCTGAAGGCGAGCGAGCTCACCTGACGGCCGGGGGCCTCGCGCCGGACCACGTCCAGCATGAGCAGGGCGAGCAGCGGGCCGTGGACGACGAGGCCCGGGTAGCCCTCCGTGTCGCGGCAGTACGGGGCGTCGTAGTGGATGCGGTGGGCGTTGGCCGTGAGGGCGCTCAGCCGGAACAACAGCGTCGGATCCGGCTGGAGGCGGAGCTGCCAGGGTTCCTCGGCGTCGGGAGCCGTGCGGTCGTCGACGACGGCCGGGTGCTGCGAACCGCTGCCGCGGCCCGACCGGTAGACGATGTCCTGTTCCTCCACCAGACAGGTGCGGCCCGACTGGCGGAACTCCTGCCGCTCGGTCACGAACAGCAGTTCTCCGCTGCGGCCGTGCTTCGGTGTCACCGAGCCCAGGCTGCTGACGCGTTCGGCCGGTTCACCCAGGCGCAGGGGTTCGACGATCCGGCAGCGTCCGCCGGCGAACATCCGCTGCCGGTCGGGAAGCGGCGGCAGGAAGCGCGCGTCGCGCAGATGCCCGTCCGGGCCGAGCTCGTGCTGTGCGGGCCAGTGCAGGAAGTGGAACCACTGCCACAGCGGCGGCAGGGCGTCACCGGCCTTCGCGGCGGGGCCGGGCAGGTCGAGGAGGGCGGACACGGCGGCGGTCGGGCCCGGGTCCATCGGGTCGTGCGTGTTGACGGGTTCGGGGTGCCAGTTCTCGACGTAGGAGCTGAGGGGGGCGGCGGGCTGCATGGGGGATCGGACCTCGTGTCTCAGGCGAGTGGCGCGGTCCTCGACGGTCGCGGGGCGGCGGCGGGTGCCTCCGCGACGTCGAGATGGGAGGTGCTGGACGGTTCCCGTACGAGCAGGGTGGCCAGGAAGGTCAGGCCGACGCATCCGGTGACGTACCAGAAGAAGAGGTTCTCCTGGCCGCCGTCCTTCAGGGCGAGCGCGATGGGCTCGGTCAGACCGCCGAAGGTTGCGGTGACCAGGGCGTGCGGCAGGCCCACACCGAGGGCACGGACCTTGGTGGGGAACATCTCCGCCTTGATGATGGCGGCCAGGGCGGAGTAGCCGGTGACGAAGGTCAGCGCCACGGTCATGAGGAGGAAGGCGATCCAGGGACTGCTGGTGCGGCCGAGGAGCGTCATGAGCGGCACGGTCAGCAGCATGCAGCCGCCGGAGAACGCGAACATGACCGGGCGGCGGCCGATACGGTCCGACAGTGCGCCGACGGCCGGCTGCATCAGCATGTAGACGAACAGCGCGGCGAAGCCGATCAGGGTGACCGTCGCCTTGGGGATGCCGGCGGTGTTCACCAGGTACTTCTGCAGATACGTGGTGTACGTGTAGAAGGCGACGGTGCCGCCGATGGCGAGACCGAAGACCGCCAGGAGCTGACGCGGGTACTCGGAGAACAGGGCTATGAGGCCCTTGCGTTCACGGGGCCCGGAGGCGGAGTCCTGGTCTGCGACGCGCGCCTGTTCCTTCTCGAAGTGCTCGGACTCCTCCATGCTGCGGCGCAGGTACATCACGACCAGACCGGCCACGGCGCCGATCACGAAGGGGATGCGCCATCCCCAGCCGTGCAGCTGGTCCTCCGTGAGCAGGCTCTGCAGGACGATCGCCACGAGGAGCGCGGCCAGCTGGCCCATCACGATCGAGACGTACTGGAAGCTGGAGTAGAAGCCGCGCCGTCCCGCCGGGGCGACCTCGGACAGGTAGGAGGCGCTGGAGCCGAACTCGCCCCCCACTGAAAGGCCCTGGGCCAGCCGGGCCAGGACCAGCAGGGCCGGGGCCCAGAGGCCGATGACGTCGTGGCCCGGGGCGAGCGCGATGGTCAGGGATCCGGCGCTCATGAGCGTGACCGACAGGGTCAGCGCGCGGCGCCGGCCGAACCGGTCCGCGTACGCGCCCAGCAGCCAGCCGCCGAGCGGACGCATGAAGAAGCCGACCGCGAAGACGACGGCGGTGGACAGCAGTTGGGCCGTCTGGTCGCCCTCGGGGAAGAACACCGAAGCGAAGTAGATGCTGAACGTGGCGTAGGCGAACCAGTCGTACCACTCGACGAGGTTGCCCAGGCAGCCGCGTACGACGTTCGCGGTGACGCGGGAACGGTCGGGCGTGGGGGGTGCGGGGGTGCGGCTCTGCGGCATGGGAAGCTCCATTGCTTTCGTCGCCCAGGGGATGCTGCGGCTCGGGCGGCCCTTCAGCGCAGGAAGAAGGGGTTGTCGGTGAGGAACTTGTCGTGCGCCGAGGGCTCCGCGAGGAGGGTGGTGCGGATGCCCGGATCCGGCTCGCCCGTGGCGGCTCCATGTGCTCGGCGGCTCATGTGCCACACATCATGAGCACTGATGGACTCAGAAGAACAATAGAAATCCGTGATGCGTGCATGACTCGCCCGCATGACGGGTGCCGGGCCGCCTGTCCAGTGGTTCAGCCGGATCCGGTTCCTCGGTCCAGGAAGGCGCGGACCACGGCGCCGGCCGCGTCCCGGCACTCCTCGAAGTAGGCGTGCCGGGCTCCGGGGAAGAGATGGGTCCTGGCGTCCGGGATGCGAGACGCGAGCAGCGGGACGTTCTCGGGCGGGGTGAGCCGGTCCTGGTCGCCGTGGAGGATCAGCGTGGGCGCGCCGACCGAGGGGAGCGCGTCCCACGCGTCGTGCCCGTTGCTGGCGATCAGGTGGCCGCGCCGGGCGTGCGGCAGCATGCGGGGGTCGCCGAGGGTCCGGTACGGGCCGGGGTGCCCGGCGGTCCAGCCGGGGCTGTACATCAGCTCGGTCAGGGTCTGCCGCACGGCGTCCGGGTCGGGCCGGGCCAGGGCCCGGCGCACCGAGGCGTCGCGTTCGACGGCCCGGTGGCCGCCGGGAGAGGTGCATCCGAGGACGAGGCGCCGGACGCGTTCCGGGTGGCGGGCCGCGACCCACTGGGCGACGCGGCCGCCCATCGAGGTGCCGTACACGTCGGCCCGTTCGATGCCGAGGGAGTCGAGGACGCTCACCACGTCCTCGGCGAAGCGCCGGGTGGAGTAACCCTCCCGCGGTGCGTCGCTCGCGCCCGTACCGCGGTAGTCCAGCGTGATCGTGCTTCGGGTGCCGTGGAAGTCCTCGCGTACGCCGTCCCACCAGTGGTGGTTGTTCGCCTGACCCGCGAGGAGGACGAGCGGGTGGCCGGTGCCGCGGCGCTGGTATGCCACCGACACCCCGTCGTCGGTGCGTGTGAAGGCGTCGGGCCGTTCGTCGGTGTCGGTCACAGGAATCCTCTCGGAGACGGCGGGATCGGGCCGCCCGGTGTACGTGGTGGACCTGGTGTCAGGCGTCCGCGTCCGGCTCGTCCGACGCGTGGAGCTGCGCCGAGGGCCACCGCCCCTGCGACACGGCCGCGTCGACGCGGCGGACCAGTTCCCGGGCTACGACTTCCACGGCGGGTGGCACCCGTCCGTAGCGCGGGGTGCCCAGCACGATCGACCGCCATACGTCGGGTTCGCACAGCGGCGCGGCGCTGAGCGTGCCGTTCGCGACGTCCTCGGCGATGCCGACGCCGGGCAGGACGGTCCACCCGTGCCCGGCCAGCACGAGCTGCTTCTGCACGCGCATCGCGTTGGTCTGTACGGCGATGTCCATCGTGCTCCCGGACCGGGCCGCCGCCGCGTCGATCAGGGTGCGCAGAGCGTGACCGGCGGCGGGCATCACCAGGGGATGCGCGGCCACGTCCGTGAAGGCGACCGGGCGGTCGGCGCGCAGCCCGGCCGCTGCGGGGGCCACCGCCCACAGACGCTCCCGCACCAGGGGGCGGGCGTTGAGGGAGGGGGAGCTGTCCAGGTTGTACAGCAGGGTCAGGTCCAGGTCGCCGTCGTCGAGCCACTGCTGGAGATGGCCGGAGTAACCCGTCATCAGCCGCAGTTCCACCCCCGGATGTGCCCTGCCGACGGCCGACACCAGCGGCTCGGCGAGCAGCTCGCTCGTGCTCTCAAGCAGGCCGACCGTGACGATGCCCGTCACCTCGCCGGGGCTGGGCTGCACCTCGGCGCGTGCCCGCTCCAGCTCGTTCAGGGCCCGGCGCGCCCTGTCGACCATGACCTCGCCGGCCTCGGTGGGCCGCATGCCCTGTCTCGTGCGGGTGAAGAGGGCCACGCCGAGCTCCTCCTCCAGGGTGCGGATCTGCCGTGTGACGGCGGGCTGCACCAGATGCAGCAGCTCGGCGGCGCGGGTCACGCTGCCGACCTCGGCGACCGTGATGAGTGCCTTGAGCTGCTTGACGTCCACGGTGCGTCCCTCTTCCGGCATCCGTGGCCCGCATGGCAGCATCACGGATTGTTATTTCCCTTGGCTTCACATGAATGCACATGATGGTACTCCCGCTCGGGTCACCGACATCTCCGGAGGACGACGCATGGCCGAGAACGCAGCGCCCGCCGATGAACTGCCGCTGTCCGGCATCACGGTCGTGAGCATCGAACAAGCGGTGGCCGCCCCTTTCGCCACCCGCCAGCTCGCCGATCTCGGAGCGCGGGTGATCAAGGTGGAGCGCCCGGGCGGCGGCGACTTCGCCCGCCGGTACGACACCACGGTGCACGGCCAGTCCAGCTACTTCGTCTGGCTGAACCGCTCAAAGGAATCGGTGACCCTGGACCTGAAATCGGAACAGGGACGGCAGGTCCTGGAAGAACTGCTGGCACAGGCCGACGTGTTCGTGCAGAACCTGGCGCCCGGCGCCGCCGCGCGCATGGGCCTGGGCGCCGATGAGCTGGCCGAGCGGTTCCCGTCGCTGATCCCGTGTTCGGTCACCGGCTACGGATCGAGCGGGCCGTGGGCGGACCGCAAGGCCTACGACCTGCTGGTGCAGTGCCAGACCGGGCTGGTCTCCCTCACCGGCAGCGCCCGGGAGGCCGCCCGGGTCGGGGTGTCGATCGCCGACATCGCCGCGGGCATGTACGCCTACAGCGGCATCCTCACCGCGCTGTTCGCACGGGCGACCCGCGGCTCCGTACGCGCCGTGGAGGTCTCGCTGTTCGAGGCGCTCGCCGAGTGGATGAGCCAGCCCGCGTACTACACGGCGTACAGCGGTGCGCAGCCGCCCAGGGTCGGCACCCGGCACGCCACCATCGCCCCGTACGGCACCTACACCGCGGCCGACGGCAAGGACGTACTGCTCTCCGTGCAGAACGAACGCGAATGGGCCGCCCTCTGCGAGCGGTTCCTAGGGGCCCCCGGTCTCACCGACGACCCGCGCTTCGCCACCGGTTCCGCCCGGGTGAGCCACCGCGAGGAGGTCGACGCACTCCTGGCCGGGAGGATCGCCGCGTCGGACAGCGGCGAGGTGATGGAGCTGCTCGACGCGATCGGCATCGCCAACGCCCCCGTCAACGACGTGAAGCAGTTCCTGGAGCATCCCGTGCTGGCCGGCCGGGATCGCTGGCGGGAAGTGTCCGTACCCGGTGGAGAGACGGTGGCGGCTCTGCTGCCGCCCGTCGACCTGGCAGGCACCGCCCCGCGCATGGACGCCGTTCCCGCCGTCGGTGAGCACACCGAACGGATCCTGGCCCAGCTGGGATACACGCCCGACCGTATCGACGCCCTGCGCGCCCACGGCGCCATCTGACCACACGCGAGCAGGACCTGCGGCAAGGAGGCCGCCCCCACATGAGCACCCTCGACATCCTGTCCGAGGACGAACAGTTCATCGTCAGCACGGTGCACGATTTCGTCGACAAGGACATCAAGCCCGTCGCGCAGGAACTCGACCACACCAACACCTATCCCGAGGCCCTCATCGAGCAGATGAAGGAGCTCGGCATCTTCGGCCTCGCGGTCCCGGAGGAGTACGGCGGCACGCCGGTGTCGACCCCCTGCTACGTCCTCATCACCGAGGAGCTGGCCCGCGGCTGGATGAGCCTGGCCGGCGCCATGGGGGGACACACCGTCGTCGCCAAGCTGCTGCTCCGCTTCGGCACCGAGGAGCAGAAGCGGCGGTACCTGCCGAGGATGGCCACCGGGGAGGTCAGGGCCACCATGGCCCTGACCGAGCCGGGCGGCGGCTCCGACCTCCAGGCCATGCGTACTGTCGCCCGCAAGGACGACGAGGGGTACGTGATCGACGGCGCGAAGACCTGGATCACCAACTCCCGCCGCTCGCAGCTGATCGCCCTGCTGTGCAAGACGGACCCGCAGGCGTCCCCGGCGCACAAGGGGATCTCCATCCTGCTCGTCGAGCACGGGCCCGGACTGACGGTCTCCCGCGACCTTCCCAAGCTGGGCTACAAGGGCGTGGAGAGCTGTGAGCTGTCCTTCGACGGCTACCGGGCGCCCGCGGACGCGGTACTCGGCGGGGTCGAGGGCGACGGGTTCGGCCAGATGATGAAGGGCCTGGAGACCGGCCGTCTCCAGGTCGCCGCCAGGGCGCTGGGCGTCGGCAGGGCAGCGCTGGAGGACTCCCTCGCCTACGCCCAGGAGCGGGAATCGTTCGGGCAGCCGATCTGGAAGCACCAGTCCATCGGCAACTACCTCGCGGACATGGCGACTTCGCTCACGGCGGCCCGCCAGCTCACGCTGTACGCGGCCCGCGAGGCGGACGCCGGACGTCGCGTGGACATGGAGGCGGGCATGGCCAAGCTGTTCGCCTCCGAGACGGCCATGCAGATCGCCCTCAACGCCGTTCGTATCCACGGCGGTTACGGCTACTCGACGGAATTCGACGTGGAGCGCTACTTCCGCGATGCCCCGCTGATGATCGTCGGGGAGGGCACCAATGAGATCCAGCGCAACGTCATCGCGAGCCAGCTGGTCAAGCGAGGCGGACTCGACGCATGAACATCGCGGTGGGGTCCCGCCTTCGGTCGCAAGCGGGGTGACGTCCCCTCACGGATGAGGGAGAGGTGTCCGGTCTGCCCCGGCCTGAACGCCTCTCCACCTAACTCCGTTGTCCCTCAAGGGTGTTGCTGTCGTGTGTCGCACGGCTGAGCTGGATCCGAACGTGTCATGAACCTTGTCAGCTCGGCCGCGGGCGCTCTATTGTCGCGGACAGAAAGCGCTTTCCCCTCCTGGGCCCCGTCCGGTGGAGGCGCGCCGCGGGGCGGCCCGCGGGGCGGCCGCGCCGTATACGCCCCCCCCCCCGCGGCGGGCGTCAAAAAGGAGGTAGGCCCCCCCGCGGCCGAACGGGGGGAAAAAACCCACCCCCCGAAAGGGCG
>NZ_JBHWZS010000083.1:0-30490 GCF_042728155.1 Streptomyces sp. NPDC060209 | reverse complement strand
GGGGCTTATCCTTCCTGGTGGGCGGCCCCAGAGGAGCGCGGTGACCGCGCGGCGCACCACCGCTCTCCGCACCCGGAGCGCCGTCAGCCGACGGCTCTCCGGGGCAGCCCCTGCAGAGCCAGGTCGAGCGCCTGAAGGAATCGGTTGGTCGTCACACGGTCGCGTACGGCGAGCCGCAGCCACTCGCTGCCCAGCCCGGGGAATGTGTCCCCGCGGCGCGCCGCGAAGCCGCGCGAGCGCAGCAGATCCCGTACCTCGTCCGCCCGCTCCAGCCGCAGCAGCACGAACGGCGCGGCAGCCGGCTCCACCACCTCCACCTCGCTGAACTCCGCGAGCCCGGCCAGCAGATGCGCCCGGTCCACGGCGATCCGGTCCGCCGCGTCCGCGGCCTCGACCAGCGCGCGCGGCTCCATGCACGCCTCCGCCGCCGCCAGCGCGGGGGAGGACACCGGCCACAGCGGCTGCGCCTCCTGGAGCAGGCCGACGGTCGCCGGGTCGGCGAGTACGTAGCCGATCCGCAGGCCCGCGAGGCCCCAGGTCTTGGTCAGGCTGCGCAGCACGACGAGCCCCGGAACGTCCTGGCGTGCGCACAGCGCCTCGCGTTCGCCCGGCACGGCGTCCATGAACGCCTCGTCGACCACCAGCGTCCGCCCGGGCCGCGCCAGTCGCTCCAGCACGTCCGCGGGATGGAGCACGGAGGTCGGGTTGGTCGGATTGCCGACCACCACGAGATCCGCGTCCTCCGGCACCGCCGCCGGATCCAGCCGGAAGCCGTCCTCCGGGCGCAGCACCACCCGCCCGACCTCGTGCCCCGCCGCGCGCAGGGCCGCCTCCGGCTCGGTGAACTGAGGGTGTACGACGACCGGCCGCCGGGCGGGCAGCGCCCGCGCGATCAGCACGAACGCCTCGGCCGCACCCGCGGTGAGCAGCACTCTCTCCTCGGGCAGCCCGTGCCGTCCGGCTACCGCCGTCCGCGCCGGCCGCCCGTCCGGATAGGCGGCCAGCGATCCGAGTGACGCGGCTATCCGCTGACGCAGCCACTCCGGGGGTGTGTTCGTCCGTACGTTGACGGCGAGGTCGGTCAGATCCAGGCCGCGTACTTCCGCGTCGCCGTGGTGCCGAAGATCGGGCTCGGCGCTCTCGATGTGCTTCGTGGGGGGCAGCATGGCAGCCATGGTGAACGGCTCGGAGCCATTCGTCGATGCCCGGGTGCCGGGCGGCGACGTCCGGCGCGCCACCGCACAGGTCGCCGACGCCGACTTCCGCTTGGGAACCAGCAGTTCACCGGCGTCCACCAGCGCCGCCGCCTCCGCGACCGACCCGGTGGCGACAGCCGTACGGGGTGCCGCCGAGGGATTGGGCACAGGGACCTCCGCCAGCGCCCCGGCCGTGTACGACCGGACGGGCACCCCGAGGCGCGCCGCGGCCCCGGCGATCCCCGGCTCGTCCGCCCGGGTGTCGAGCGTCGCCAGCTCGACGACGTCACCGGCCGCCAGCCCGGCCTCCTCCAGCGTCCTGCGGATCAGCTCCAGCACCTCCTCGGCCAGGACGCCGTGGCGGGCACCGACACCGACGACGAGCGAGGCTCGGGTCATGGAAGGGAGTCCTTTCGGGGACGCGGACGAGGGACACGGGTAAGGGAGGCCTGAGGTGCGGGGGGCGGGGTCAATCCGCTAGCAAGGGCCCATGGCGGTATTCGTCGCGCTCGGCGCGTTCCTGATGACCCTGGCCGGCGGCTGGGTCGCGCAGCGCGTCAGCGACCGCCGGCACCTCGTGCTCGGATTCGCCGGCGGGCTGATGCTGGGCGTCGTCGGTCTCGACCTGCTGCCCGAGGCGGTGGAGGCCGCGGGCGGACTGGTCTTCGGCGTACCCGCCGCCCTGCTGCTGTTCGTGGGCGGCTTCCTGACGGCCCATCTCGTCGAGCGTTCGCTGGCCGTACGCCAGGCGGCACACGGGGCGGGCGAGGAACGCGTGCCGCAGGTAGGCCTGACGGCGGCGGCCGCGATGGTGGGCCACAGCCTGATGGACGGCGTCGCCCTCGGTGCCGCGTTCCAGGTCGGCGGCGGAATGGGAGCCGCCGTCGCGCTCGCCGTCATCACCCACGACTTCGCCGACGGGTTCAACACGTACACGATCACCAGCCTCTACGGAAACGCCCGCCGAAAGGCACTCCTGATGCTGTACGCGGACGCCCTGGCCCCGATCGTGGGTGCCGCGACCACCCTGCTGTTCACCCTTCCGGAGGAACTGCTCGGCTGCTATCTCGGCTTCTTCGGCGGAGCGCTCCTCTACCTCGCCGCTGCCGAGATCCTCCCCGAGGCGCACCACGACCACCCGGCCCGCTCCACGCTGCTGTGCACGGTCGCGGGAGTGGGCTTCATCTGGCTGGTGGTCGGCGTCGCGGAGTGACCCCACGCCCGGCGCCGCTCCACGGAAGCGGAGTGACGTCACCCCCGGCACTGCTCCACGAAACGCCGGGCAACCCCGGGCGCCGCCGCCCAGTGCGTGTGCAGATAGCTCGCGTGCACGCCCCGCTGCACGAAGCCCTCCACACGCCGTTCCGGCTGGTGCAGACCCCAGGCCGGCGTCTCGCCGGCGCCGGGCTCCAGCACCGTCCGGTGGAACTCGTGCCCGCGCAACCGGGTCCCCGCAACGGCCAGCACGCTGTCGGACACCGCCACCGCCTGCCGGTAGCCGAGCGTCAGCCGCTCGGACATCCGGGCCGAGGCGTCCAGCACCCCGCACATCGGCCG
Source organism: Streptomyces sp. NPDC060209 (assembly GCF_042728155.1). Taxonomy (NCBI): domain Bacteria; kingdom Bacillati; phylum Actinomycetota; class Actinomycetes; order Kitasatosporales; family Streptomycetaceae; genus Streptomyces; species Streptomyces sp. NPDC060209. Next base: position 27,737 of record NZ_JBHWZS010000083.1, on the reverse strand, counting down.
GCCGTCCAGCTCACGGGCCAGATAGAGCAGCCCCGCGCACTCGGCCGCCACCGGGGCGCCGGACAGGGCCAGATCGGTCACCGCCCTGCGCAGCGGCTCGTTCGCCGACAGCTCCGGCGCGTACACCTCGGGGAAGCCGCCGCCGATGACCAGCCCCGCCGTGCCCGTGGGCAGCTTCTCGTCGTGCAGCGGATCAAAGACGACCACCTCCGCGCCCGCCGCCGTCAGAAGCTCGGCGTGCTCCGCGTAGGCGAAGGTGAACGCCGCACCGCCCGCCACGGCCACCACGGGCCGGGCCTCCGGCCGGGGGTGCTGCTCCGGCTCCCAAGCCTCGTCGGACAGATCCGGTGCCGAGCGGGCCAGCGCCATCAGGGCGTCCAGATCGCAGCCCTCGCGGACGCGGTCACCCATCGCCCCTACGGCGTCGAGTGCGTCGGTCTGCCGCTCGGCAACCGGCACCAGGCCCAGATGACGCGAAGGGGTCGCCACCTGCGGCGCCCGCCGCAGCACCCCGAGCACCGGCAGCCCGGACTCGTCGAGCGCTTCCCGGAGCAGCGCCTCATGGCGGTCGGAGGCCACCTTGTTCAGGATGACCCCGCCGATCCGCACCTCCGGGTCCCATGAGGCGAAGCCGTGCACGAGGGCCGCGACCGAACGCGACTGCGAGGACGCGTCGACGACCAGCACGACGGGCGCACGCAGCAGCTTGGACACCTGGGCGGTCGAGGCGAGTTCACCCTGCCCCGACGCCCCGTCGTACAGCCCCATCACGCCTTCGACGACAGCCAGGTCGCAGCCGCTCGCACCGTGCGTGAACAGCGGGGCGATCAGATCGGGCCCGCACATGTACGCGTCGAGGTTGCGCCCCGGGCGGCCGGTGGCCAGCGCGTGGTAACCCGGGTCGATGTAGTCGGGCCCCACCTTGTGCGGGGACACCGCGAGGCCACGCCCCGCGAATGCCGCCATCAGGCCCGTGGCGACCGTGGTCTTGCCGCTGCCCGAGGCGGGTGCGGCGATGACCAGACGAGGAACACTCACCACTCGATGCCTCTCTGGCCCTTCTGGCCCGCGTCCATCGGGTGCTTGACCTTCGACATGTCGGTCACCAGGTCGGCGGCCTCGATCAGCTTCTGCGGTGCGTTCCGCCCCGTGATCACCACGTGCTGCGTGCCCGGACGGTCACGCATCACCTCGACGACCTCGTCGGTGTCGATCCAGCCCCAGTGCATCGGATAGGCGAACTCGTCGAGCACGTACAGCTTGTAGGTCTCCGCGGCCAGGTCACGCTTGACCTGCTCCCACCCCTCGCGGGCCTTCTCCTCGTTGTCCAGCTGATTGTCCCTCTGGACCCACGACCAGCCCTCGCCCATCTTGTGCCAGTCGACACTGCCGCCCTCGCCGCTCGCCCCGAGCACCTTCAGCGCGTTCTCCTCGCCGACCTTCCACTTCGCAGACTTCACGAACTGGAACACTCCGATCGGCCAGCCCTGGTTCCAGGCCCGCAGGGCGAGCCCGAAGGCCGCCGTCGACTTGCCCTTGCCGATGCCCGTATGGACGAACAGCAGTGGACGGTTACGTCGCTGACGTGTCGTCAGCCCGTCGTCCGGTACCGATACAGGCTGTCCCTGTGGCATTACGCGGCCCTCCCGGCAGCAGTGATGTCCTTGACCAGCCCGGCGATCGAGTCGGCGCGCAGCTCGTCGAGCGAGACCGCGCTGCCTCCCAGATCCCGGGCGAGCTGTGCGGCGAGACCGAGGCGTACGAACCCCGACTCGCAGTCCACGACGACCGACGCGGTGCCCTCGGAGGCGTGCAGCCGCCCGGCCCGCGCCGCCAGCGCCAGCGGATCGACGCCGCCGGTCGCCCGGCCGTCCGTCACCACGACGAGCAGCGGCCGCCGCGACGGATCACGCAGCCGCTCCACCCGCAGCACGTCGTGCGCCTTGAGCAGTCCGGCGGCCAGCGGGGTGCGCCCGCCCGTCGGCAGCGACTCAAGCCGTGCGGCCGCCGCGTCGACCGACGAGGTCGGCGGCAGCGCCACCTCGGCGTCCTTGCCCCGGAAGGTGACCAGACCGACCTTGTCCCTGCGCTGGTACGCGTCCAGCAGCAGTGACATCACCGCCCCCTTCACGGCGCTCATCCGCTGCCGGGCCGCCATGGACCCGGAGGCGTCGACGACGAACAGCACGAGATTGCCCTCGCGCCCCTCCCGCGTCGCCTGCCGCAGATCGTCACGCCGTACGACGAGACCCCGCCCCGACCGCCCGCGCGCACGCTGGTGCGGCGCCGCCGCCTGCACGGTCGCCGCCAGGTGCAGCTTCGTCAGCGCCCCCTCGGGCCGCCGCGATCCGGTGGTCCGGCCGTGTTCGGTACGCGCCCGGGACCGACGCCCGGCCGCGCCCTCGCCCAGACCGGGCACGCTGAGCATCTTCGTACGGAACGGTTCGCCGGCCCGTACGGGCTGCTGCTCTCCGGCGCCGCCGCCCGGGGTGGGGGCGCCGCCGCTCCCGGTCTCCTCCCGGCCCGGCGCGTCGTCACCGGCGTCGTCGTGACCACCAGCGTCCGTACCGCCGTCGTCGGGGCCGCCGCCCTGCGGAGGCACCCCGCCGCCGGGCCCGTCGGGGTCAGGATCGTCGTCGCCCCCGCCCTGCTCGTCAGCCGCCTCGTCGAGGGCCTCGTCCAGCTTGTCCTCGTCCAGTCCCGGCGCGTCGAACGGATTGCGCCGGCGCCGGTGGGGGAGTGCCAGGAGCGCGGCCTGCCGCACGTCGTCCGCGACGACCTCCTCGCGTCCCGCCCACGCGGCCAGCGCCGTCGCGGTACGGGCCATGACGATGTCGGCACGCATCCCGTCGACCTCGAACGCCGCGCATGTCGCCGCGATCTGCCGCAACACGCCGTCGCCGAGCACCACACGGGGGAGCAGGGCGCGCGCGGCGACGATGCGCTCACGCAACGCGGCCTCCTCGCCGGCCCACCGCGCGGCGAACATAGCCGGATCGTCGTCGTAGGCGAGCCTCCGCCGCACGACCTCGACGCGCAGGTCCGTCTCACGCGAGGCGGCCACCTCGACGGTCAGCCCGAAGCGGTCCAGCAGCTGCGGCCGGAGCTCGCCCTCCTCCGGGTTCATCGTCCCGACCAGCAGGAAACGTGCCGCGTGACGGACCGAGACACCTTCGCGCTCGACGTACGAGGCGCCCATGGCCGCCGCGTCGAGCAGCAGGTCCACCAGGTGGTCATGGAGCAGATTGACCTCGTCGACGTACAGGATCCCGCGATGGGCGTCGGCGAGGAGCCCCGGCTCGAAGGCCTTCACGCCTTCGGAGAGGGCCCGTTCGATGTCGAGCGCCCCGACCAGCCGGTCCTCCGACGCGCCGACCGGAAGCTCCACGGTCCGCGCCGGACGCGACACGCCCGTCCCCGCCTCGTGGGGCCCGTCGGGACACGCCGGATCGGGCGCTCCCGGGTCGCACGAGAAGCGGCACCCCGCCACGACCGCGACCTCAGGCATGAGCGCGGCGAGCGCCCGTACGGCGGTGGACTTGGCGGTGCCCTTCTCGCCCCGGACAAGAACGCCGCCGACGGCGGGACTGACGGCGTTGAGCAGGAGCCCGAGCCGCAGATCGTCCTGCCCGACGATGGCGGTGAAGGGATACGGCGTACTCACGAAGCCTCCTCTGTAGCGATGACATCTGCACGATCAAGTCCGGCCGCAGCCGGCCCGTCCGGCGGTCGAGGACCTTCCTCGCGCCCCTCGGGCGTACGGGCAGCGGAGCCCGGCACAGGAGCGGGCGGCGCTCCCGGCGCGAGGAACGGCAGCCCCTCCGGCGCGCCGGTCTCGATGAGCCGCCACAGGGCGTCCGTATCCGCGTGTTCCTCGATCAGGTCCCCCAGCCGGTCCAGCTGTTCCTCCCGCAACGCCCCGAAGCTCGTGTCCGGCGCCACCGTGAACCGCCGCCCCGCGGCCCGCGCGACCTCACCCAGGAACGCCCGCCGGAAGGCGTCGCTCTCCAGCGAGCCGTGCCAGTGCGTCCCCCAGACCGAGCCCACCCGGCACCCGTCCAGGAACGGTTCGCCCCCGCTCACCTCGGCGACCCCGTGGTGGATCTCGTACCCCTCCACCGGCTCCCCGAGCGCCGCCCCGGCGGGCCGGCCCAGGACCTTCTCCCGGCCGAAGCGGACCCGCACCGGCAGCAGTCCGAGCCCCTCGACCAGGCCGGCCCGCGACTCCACGTCGTCCTCGATGCGCTCACCGAGCACCTGGAACCCGCCGCAGATCCCCAGCACCGGCCGCCCCTCGGCGGCCCGCCGCAGCAGAGCGTCGGCCAGCCCCCGCTCGCGCAGCCAGGCCAGGGCCTTCACGGTGCCACGCGTCCCCGGCACGATCACCAGATCCGCGTCGGCGAGCTCCTCCGCCCGGTCCACGAACCGCACCACGACACCCGGCTCGGCCGCCAGAGCGTCCACATCGGTGAAGTTCGACATCAGCGGTACGGCGCACACCGCGACCCGCAGCACGTCCTCGCCGTGCGGCGGCGCCACGACCGACTCCCGTACGGTGCCGCGCATCGAGACCCGCAGCCCGTCCTCCTCGTCGATGCCCAGCCCATGGGCGTACGGCAGCACCCCGTACGTCCGCCGCCCAGTGAGCCCGAGCAGCATGTCGAGACCGGGCTCCAGCAGCGACACGTCACCACGGAACTTGTTCACGAGGTATCCGGCGATCAGCGACTGGTCCTCGGGGCTCAGCAGCGCCGTCGTGCCGAAGAACGAGGCGAACACGCCGCCCCGGTCGATGTCGCCGACCACCAGCACGGGAAAGCGCGCGGCCCGCGCGATGCCCATGTTCACGATGTCCGTGCGCCGCAGATTGATCTCGGCCGGGCTGCCCGCCCCCTCGCAGATCACTGCGTCATAGGTGCCCCGCAACTGCTCCAGACAGTCCACGACCGTCCCCAGCAGCGCCTCCTGCCGCCCCCCGTGGTAGCCGCGCGCACTCATCTCGCCGACCGGCTTCCCCATCAGGACGACCTGGCTGGAGCGGTCGCCGCCGGGCTTGAGCAGCACCGGGTTCATCAGCGCCGACGGCTCCACCCGGGCGGCCTGCGCCTGCATCGCCTGGGCCCGGCCGATCTCCGCGCCCTCCCGGGTGACGAACGAGTTCAGCGACATGTTCTGCGCCTTGAACGGAGCGACCTTCACCCCCCGGCGCACCAGCCACCGGCAGATCCCGGCCGTGACGACGCTCTTGCCCGCGTCCGAAGTGGTTCCAGCGACCAGCAGTCCGCCGCTCATGTGGCTCTCCGTCCCATGGCCAGCCGCCCCGCCGCACACACGGCGAGGGCCAGCACACTCACCCGGCGCGACAGCCGCACCGCGCGTTCGATGTCCGTGACCCGCACGTCCCGGCCGGCCCCGCCGTTGAGCACCGGCCGGTGCTCGACCCGCCCGCCGTACGCGAGGGTGCCGCCGAGCCGCACGCCGAGCGCTCCCGCGAACGAGGCCTCCACCGGGCCCGCGTTGGGGCTGGGATGCCGCCCGGCGTCGGCCCGCCAGGCCCGGACGGCCGCGCGTGGGCGTCCCCCGGCCGCGACGGCGAGCACAGCGGTGAGCCGTGCCCCGGGCCAGCCGGCGACGTCGTCGAGCCGGGCCGACGCCCAGCCGTAGCGCCGGTGGCGGGGCGACTTGTGCCCGACCATGGCGTCGAGCGTGTTGACGGCCCGGAAGCCGATCAGCCCGGGCACTCCGCCGAGCGCGCCCCACACCAGGGCCCCCACGACGGCGTCGGAGGTGTTCTCGGCGACGGACTCCACCACCGCGCGGGCGATCCCGGGCGCGTCCAGGGCCTGTGGGTCGCGGCCGCACAGATGTGGCAGCCGCTCCCGGGCCAGCTCGATGTCCCCCGCGGCCAGGGCCCCGCCGATGGCGCGGGCCTCACGGCCCAGCGACGTGCCCCCGACGACGGACCAGGTGGCGGCGGCGGTCAGTGCCACGGCCGCGGCGGGACGGTTCCGTACGGCACGGGCGGCCAGTGCGGCGGCGCCCGTGGCACCCCCGGCGCAGACGAGCGTGTGCAGGGCGCCCCAGCCGCGGTGATCACGCCACAGCCGGCTCTCGGCGCCCGCCGCGGCGCGCCCGAAGACGGCGACGGGGTGACCCCGCCGGGGATCACCGAGCAGCAGGTCGCCGATCAGACCGGCGGCGGCGCCGTACGCGAAGATGCGGTCCGCTCGCACCGCTCAGCCGGCCGTCGCGCCTCGAAGGACCTTGTCGACAGGTGGTGCAGCGACCGACGCAGGGCAGCCAGACATGGCGTATGTCCTCACTCAGGGTCCGCGCCCTGGTTCGACGTGACCGGCGACGAGAGTCTCCTGGCTTCCGGATCCGCAGTTCCTCCGGCCTTCCAGTCCGCGGTGGCGGACCGTGACTTCCGTGTGGAGGCTGCTCCCCGGTGACAGTGGCGGGACCGCGCCGGATTCGCACCGGCTTCCTCTCCTGTCGCCGTAAATGGCTCCGGCAGTCCACCACGCCCCGTGAAGGCCCGTCAACCTGCCGTTGACCTGCGAGGCTTCAGTGTGCTGAGACGCACATCGGGCCGGACACACACGCGGTGTGTCCGGCCCGATGCGTGTCCGCCCGGCGGGTCAGGCGACGATCAGATAGATCCCGTACGCGACCGCCGCCGCGCACAGCGCGAAGCAGGCGTACGCGCCGGTGCGCGCCAGGGCACCGGCACCGCCGCCCTGCGCCGTCGATGTCTGCTTGGCGAGGCCGGTGATGCCGAGGGTGAAGAGGCCGACCAGTGCGACGGTGATCACGAGGCTGACGCCGAAGACGGAAGCGAGAGCTGCCCAGTCGATGTTCATGCGGATCTGTCCTTACACCGTGGCCGGTCGGTCGGCCGGGGTCTCGGCCGTCGTGGCCGGGGCGTGGATGGTGGTCTTGAGGTCCGGCACACTCATGCCCGCGGGCGGCGGGCTGACGGCCGCGATGGCGGTCGTGACGACGCCCGCGGGCTCGTCCGCGGTCGCGTTGACATTCGTGTGGTCGACAGGCTTGCGGCGCGACAGCAGCCAGATGGCGCCGGAGCCCGCGACGAGGAGTACTGCGACCACCGCGACGCCCCAGGGGCCCTGCTTGGTCAGGAACTCGGCGCCTGCGCCCATCAGACCGGCGGCGGGCAGCGTCAGACCCCAGGCGACGAACATCCGGGTGGCGGTGGACCAGCGGACCACGCCCCCCTTGCGTCCGAGGCCCGCGCCCATCACGGCACCGGAGCAGGACTGGGTGGTCGAGAGGGAGAAGCCGAGGTGCGAGGAGGCCAGGATGACCGTGGCCGCGCTCGTCTGGGCCGCGAAGCCCTGCGGCGGACGCAGATCGGTGAGGCCGCTGCCCATGGTGCGGATGATGCGCCAGCCGCCGAGGTAGGTGCCCATCGCGATGGCGATACCGGCGGAGGCGATGACCCAGACCGGCGGGTTGGAGCCGGGGGAGAGGACGCCGCCGGTGACCAGGGCCAGGGTGATGATGCCCATGGTCTTCTGCGCGTCGTTGGTGCCGTGGGCGAGCGAGACGAGACCGGCCGAGGCGATCTGGCCGGCGCGGTAGCCCTTGGCGGTCGACTTGAGCTGGGCCTCGTCGGTGATCTTCCGGTTGAGGCGGTACGTCAGCTTCGTGGCCAGCAGCGCGGCGATACCGGCCACCACGGGCGCGGCGATCGCGGGCAGCAGGACCTTCGTGACCACGGTGCCGCCGTTTATCGAGGACCAGCCGGCCGACATCACCGCGGCGCCGATGAGGCCGCCGAAGAGTGCGTGGGAGGAACTGGAGGGCAGGCCGACCAGCCAGGTCAGCAGATTCCACAGGATGGCGCCGACGAGCGCGGCGAAAATGACCTCGGTTCTGAGGCCGTTCTCATTGATGATCCCGCCGGAGATCGTCTTGGCGACCTCCACCGACAGGAACGCGCCGACGAGGTTGAGAACGGCGGACATGGCCACCGCTGTCTTGGGCTTGAGAGCGCCGGTCGAGATGGTGGTTGCCATCGCGTTGGCGGTGTCGTGGAAACCGTTCGTGAAATCGAACACGAGAGCTGTCACGATCACGATCGCGAGCAGCAGCGTGATGTGTTCCATTTACCCAGGCAATCGTTCGACGTCATTGGCACGTGGAACGTAAGCAACCAGGGTGAACGGAAGATGAACTGGGCAGGGCGGCATGGTGACCCCAATCGCGTACGCGGGTTCCGCTTGTGTGCGCGAGGAGTGGGGCGGACCGCCGCCGCCGGTGCGGCGCCCGGCCGCCGCCCCGCGCGGGTGGTCCCGGTCACGACCGATATGCCCCGTTGGGGAGACATCGGTCACGTGACTCTAGGATCCCCGCATGAGTGACATGGACAAGGACGCGATCCGACAGGCGTGGGACGGCGTCGTCGCGACGGCACGGCGGACGGCGGCGGACGGGCTGGTCGTCGGCACCTCGGGCAATGTGTCGGCCCGGGTCGGCGGAGTCGTCCTGGTCACCCCCAGCGGGGTGCCCTACGACCGGCTCGGGCCAAGGGACGCGGTCGGCGTCGACCTCGAAGGGCGACAGGTCCTGGGCGACCTGGTCCCGACCAGCGAGCTCCCGCTCCACCTGGCCGTCTACCGCGGCACCGACGCCGCGGCCGTCGTCCACACCCACGCCGTGCACGCGACGGCCGTCTCCACCCTCGTCGCCGAGGTGCCCCTCGTCCACTACGCCGCCGCCGTGCTCGGCGGCCCCGTCCGCACCGCCGCCTACGCGCGCTACGGGACCCAGGAGCTCGCCGACAACATGCTGGCCGCCCTGCGCGACCGCACCGGCTGCCTGCTGCAGAACCACGGCACCGTCACCTACGGGAACTCCCTCGACCAGGCCTACGACCGCACCGCCCAGCTCGAATGGATGTGCAGGCTCTGGCTCACCGCGAGCTCCGTGCCCGGCCACCGGCCGACCCTCCTCACCCCGGCCCAGCTGCGCGACGTGCAGGACGCCCTGGAGGGGTACGGCCAGCCCGGCTGAGCCCGGCGCCGCACCGTACGGCCGACGCCCACTGGCAGTCGGCGCCCTGGCCCAGGACACTGGAGCCGTGCGCCCGGCAACAGCGGCAGCAGTGGCCGCCACCTCGATCCTCGGCGCCGGCGCGGCAGCGGTCGCCGCCGGACGCTACGCCAGCGACGCCGCCCTCGGGGCGCCCTCGCCACGTCCCTTCCCGGCCGACCGGCGTCTCACCGTGCACGCCACCGCGGCAGGGCAGATCACCCTGACCCGCTCGTTCTCCGCGCTGCGCCCCGGTACGTACGGACTGGCCGGCCGCGGCGTCCACGCGGTGGCCGGCCCGGTGATCGAACAGCTGCCCGGTAACGCCGCGGCCTCCGCCGACACCGTCGTACGCCGGCTGGAACGCGTGACCCTCGGCAGCCTGAAACCGGGTGCCAGGGTGCGCCTCACCCCGGAGCTCCACCGCGGCGACCCGCTCGCCGCCCTCGGACTCGCGTACAAGGAGGTGGAGGTCCCCGGAGAACTCGGTGCCCTGCCCGCCTGGTTCGTGCCCGGAGCACGCGACACCTGGGTGATCACCGTGCACGGTCTCGGCACCACCAGGGATCACCCCATGAACGTGATGGGGTTCCTCCACGACCAGCAGCTTCCCGTGCTCGACCTGGCCTACCGCGGCGACCCGGGCGCCCCGCGCTCCCCGGACGGGCTCGCCCACCTCGGCGAGTCCGAGTGGCGCGACCTCGACGCGGCCATCCGCTACGCCGTGCGCTACGGGGCCGAGAACGTCATCCTCCACGGCTGGTCGTCCGGGGCCTCGATGGCCCTGCACGCGGCCGTCAACTCCGCCCTCCGCGATCGCATCCGCGGCCTCGTCCTCGACTCCCCGGTCCTGGACTGGAAGGCGACCCTGCGTGCTCTCGCCTCGGCCCGGGGCGTCCCCTCCGCGCTGCTGCCCCTCGCCGTCCGGGCCGCCCAGGGCCAGACCGGACTGCACGGAGCCCGGCTCCTGGACACCTCGGTGCCGACGGCCCTGCACGTCCCCGCGCTCGTCTTCCACGGCCCCGACGACACCCTGGCCTCCTGGCAGCAGTCCCGGGAACTCGTCGCCCGCCGACCTGACCTGGTGACCCTGCACTCCGTACCGCAGGCTCCGCATGCGGCGATGTGGAATGCCGACCCGGCGGGATACGAGGAGGCGCTCCGCCGCTTCCTCACGCCCCTGATGTGAGCTGATGGGCCGGAAGCGCCCGGTTGGTGCCCCGCTCCGGCAGCCCTCCGAACCCCGGTGACACGGCTTCCGTTTGGGCTTTCGGCCCGTCAGAGGCAAGACTGCTCCTCGTGACGTCCCGTACCCCGCGCGACTCCAGGCTGCGACTTGTCCGCCCGCGACCCCAGGCGACCGCCCGTAAGGCCGTGACGACCCGGCGCACCAGGCCGGCCCCCCGCCCACCCGAGGGCACACCGCCCCCGGCCGAACTGGCACGCCAGGCCAGGGCCGTACTGGCCGACGCCGTACGGATCGCCCACTGGGCCGCGGACGGGACGAGCACGGGCACCGCCCCGCTCGCCGCCCAGGCCCTGGAGCGGGCCGCCGCCGCGCTCGAACTGTCCCCGGCCCAGGTCAGGGCCGGCTGGGACCGGGCCAGGCTGGCCGGACTCATCGAGCTGCACGGCGACACCGCCCGCCCCGGCTGGCGGCTGCGCGCCTGGGACCGCGACGAGTCCGCCGTGCTCCGCGGCTGGGTGGCGCTCTTCGACGCCTGGTCGCTCGTCCACGCCTCACCCGACGGCATCGAGGCCACCGCGGTGGCGGAGGCCATCGAGGCCGTACCCCAGGTGCTGTCCCTCCTCCAGCTCTCGGCGGGCCCCGTCACCGTGCCCGCACTCCTCGACCTGCTCGGACAGCGCGTCGCGGAACTCCACGAGGAGCGGTGCGAGGTGCCGTACGGGCCGCAGGAGCAGCCCGCCCCCGCCGGCGGGCGGCCCGCCGACCTGAACGCGCTGCTGCTCGACTGGGCCCTCGAGGGCCTCGCCTCCGTCGGTGCCCTCACGCTCGGTACCGGCCACGCCACCCTCACTCCGCTGGGCAACTGGGCGGTCTGGGTCAAGCTGGAGCAGATCTGCGTCGCCGCCCAGAGCCCCGCCGGCAACATCGAGCAGTCCGCCGCCGACATGCTGCTCGGCTGCGCACGGCTCACTCCCGGCCCGGCCCGCGCCGAATACCGGGCCTGGCTCGCCGCGCGGCCCGTCGGCAGCGCCGTGGCCGAACTGCTGGCCGTCGCCCGCGGTGAGGACGCCCTGCTGCGCGGCCTCGCCTTCGAGGCCCTGCGCGTCGTCGGCGCCCCCGCCGAGCCCGTCGTCCGCTCCGTCGTCACCGAAGCGCCGCTGCGTCCGTACGCGCTGCTGTGGCTCGCCGAGTACGAGGGCACCGACCCGGACGACGCCCAGGACGTCCTCAGCCGTGAGGAAGCCACCTGGCTCTGGGTCGACACCGCCGCGGCCGTGGCCGACCACGGCGAGACCGGGCTGCTGGTCCGCCATCTCGACTCCGCCGTCCAGGGCACGGTCCCGGCGCTCCTGGACGAGGTGCGGGCCGTCGGACACCCGCGGACCGTCCAGGTGCTGGTCGCCCTGGCCGCAGCCCACCCGGACCCGGCCCTCGCCAAAGCCGTACGCCGCGCAGCCTTCCAGGTGCACACCGGCGGGGTGTGACCGCGAGAGTTCTCGCAGCCCCGGGGGCGGTCAGCCCGAGGACCCCGGGGCGTACGTCCCGAAGCTCCAGACGTTGCCCTCGGCGTCCCGCGCCATGTAGTCGCGCGAACCGTAGTCCTGATCGGTGGGCGGCATCAGGATCTCCACGCCGTGCTCCACCGCCCGCGCGTGGTGGGCGTCCACCTCGTCCACCACCACGTACACCCCGGCGGGCCCGGCGCCGGCCATCGCCTTGGCGAAGACACCCTCGCCCCCCTTGGAACCGAGCATCACCCTGCCGTTGCCGCAGGACAGCTCGGCGTGGAGCACACTGCCGTTCTCTCCCTCGTACACCGCTTCCTCGGTGAACCCCAGGGCCTGGGTCAGCACCCTGATCGCCGCCTTCGCGTCGTCGTACAGAATCGTCGGAAAGATCGTGGGTACGCCGTCCGTGCCTGCCATCACGCTCACCCTCTCCTGCTCACACGCACCGTTCCGGTGTGATCTCTGTCTCAGTCTTCCACCGGCCGCCGACAACGTCAGCCGAAGGTGTCGCACCTGCTCGGGTCCCCGGTGCGGAAGCCCGTGGTGAACCACCGCCCGCGCTGTGCGGACGAGCCGTGCGTCCAGGACTCGGGATTCACGCGCCCCCGGAACTTCTCCTGGATCCGGTCGTCGCCGACGGTCGACGCCGTGTCGGGACCGTCCTGGATGTCCGCCTCGGCCAGCTCCGTGACCAGGGGCCGCGCCCCGACTCGGCCGCCGTGGTCGCCGCATGGTTCGCCCGGACCCCGGAGAAGCGGCGTCGTCGTCGAACCGCACGCGCCACCACTCTCTGCTCCGGCCGCCCCACGGTGCGTGTGCCGCCCTGCGCCGACGGTCGGCCGGTTCACTGCGGTATGCCCGATCATGTGAGGTACCGGGTGACGCGGTGGCGGTCCGGGAGCATGCGGAAAAGCAGGTGGACACCGCCAGTAGACTGAGTCCCATGGCAATTCTCCTTGTGCATTAGACGGCGTCGAGTCGTGAGTCCGCTGTCCCTCCGCCGTCCATACCGCCCTGGAGTATTTCCGTGATCACCGCTACCGGCATCGAGCTGCGCGCCGGCGCCCGCATCCTCATCGAGTCCGCCTCCTTCCGCATCGCCAAGGGCGACCGCATCGGCCTGGTCGGGCGCAACGGCGCGGGCAAGACCACCCTCACCAAGTGCCTGGCGGGTGAGGGGACGCCGGCCGGTGGGACCATCACCAACAGCGGTGAGGTCGGCTACCTCCCGCAGGACCCGCGCACCGGCGACCTCGACGTGCTGGCCCGCGACCGCATCCTCTCGGCCCGCGGGCTCGACGAGATCCTGCGCAAGATGCGGGAGAACGAGGAGCGGATGGCGAACGGCAAGGGCGCCACCCGCGAGAAGGCGATGAAGCGGTACGAGCGCCTGGAGACGGAGTTCCTCACCAAGGGCGGATACGCAGCCGAGGCTGAGGCCGCCACCATCGCCGCCGCGCTCAGCCTGCCCGACCGGGTGCTCGGCCAGCCCCTGCACACCCTCTCCGGTGGTCAGCGCCGCCGTGTCGAGCTCGCCCGCATCCTGTTCTCGGACGCCGACACCCTGCTCCTCGACGAGCCCACCAACCACCTCGACGCGGACTCGATCGTCTGGCTGCGCGACTACCTCAAGACCTACCGCGGCGGCTTCATCGTGATCTCCCACGATGTCGAGCTCGTCGAGACGGTGGTCAACAAGGTGTTCTACCTCGACGCCAACCGCGCGCAGATCGACATCTACAACATGGGCTGGAAGCTCTACCAGCAGCAGCGCGAGGCCGACGAGAAGCGCCGCAAGCGCGAGCGCCAGAACGCCGAGAAGAAGGCCGCGTCCCTGAACTCCCAGGCCGACAAGATGCGCGCCAAGGCGACCAAGACCGTGGCCGCGCAGAACATGGCCAAGCGGGCCGAGCGCCTGCTCTCGGGGCTGGAGGCCGTGCGGGTCTCCGACAAGGTGGCGAAGCTGCGCTTCCCCGAGCCGTCCCCGTGCGGCAAGACCCCGCTGATGGCCGAGGGCCTCTCCAAGTCCTACGGGTCGCTGGAGATCTTCACCGACGTCGACCTCGCCATCGACAAGGGCTCACGCGTCGTCATCCTCGGCCTCAACGGCGCGGGCAAGACCACCCTGCTGCGACTCCTCGGCGGCGCCGAGAAGGCCGACACCGGTCAGATCATCGAGGGCCACGGCCTCAAGCTCGGCTACTACGCCCAGGAGCACGAGACGCTGGACCCGGAGCGCACGGTCCTGGAGAACATGCGTACCGCGGCTCCGGACCTCGATCTCGTCGAGGTCCGCAAGACGCTCGGTTCCTTCCTCTTCTCCGGTGACGACGTGGACAAGCCCGCCGGAGTGCTGTCCGGCGGTGAGAAGACCCGGCTCGCCCTGGCGACGCTCGTCGTCTCCTCCGCCAACGTGCTGCTGCTCGACGAGCCGACGAACAACCTCGACCCGGCCAGCCGTGAGGAGATCCTCGGGGCCCTGCGCACCTACAAGGGCGCCGTCGTCCTCGTCACCCACGACGAGGGCGCGGTCGAGGCGCTCCAGCCGGAGCGGATCATCCTCCTGCCCGACGGTGTCGAGGACCTCTGGGGTGCGGACTACCGGGACCTGGTCTCCCTGGCCTGACCGGCGAGGGCTCCTGGTTTCCGCTCCGGAGCCCGGTGATCCAACACGTCTGGATCATTCGGCCCATCGTTGATCCATCATCTGAGTGAGCGGGTCTCATACCCCGGCGCGGCGCCCGGCAGATAGCTGCCGGGCGCACTCATTTCCGGCCACCTCTCCTCGTACGGCCCTGACCTGGCCGTTTTTCCCGCGGCCCGTCCCGCAAGGCGCCGAGGGCCCTTGAGAATGCCTGATTCCGCTTGTGTCGGACCGCTTCGGGGCGCGGAATCCGGTCGTACGGACCTTGCCGAATGGGTGGCCAGGAAGCGCAGGAGGGGTGATCATGAGAGTCCAGAGCGCACTTCCTTGAGGAGGCACGGGTGGCCGAGACTCTGAAGAAGGGCAGCCGGGTAACCGGCGCCGCGCGCGACAAGCTCGCGGCAGACCTGAAGAAGAAGTACGACTCCGGTGCGAGCATCCGGGCGCTGGCCGAGGAAACCGGCCGCTCCTACGGATTCGTTCACCGGATGCTCAGCGAGTCCGGAGTCACGCTGCGGGGACGCGGCGGAGCGACTCGAGGCAAGAAGGCCGCTACGGCCTGACGGCGGGCAGCGGTCACGGGCCGGTCCAGGCCGGCCCCGGGACTCACCGGAACACCGGGATACCACCCGGCCGACCATCAGGTCGTCCGGGTGGTTACTGTTCAGTACTTGCCAGTAAGTGCTGACTGCACCTGATCCGGAGGCGTTCCATGACCTCGCTCGACTCTGTGCTCGACAAGGACGGCGTACGGCTCACCGTCGATGACGCGGTTGCCACGGTGACGCTCACCAACCCGGCCAAGCGCAACGCTCAGTCTCCCGCTCTGTGGCGGGCGTTGACAGAGGCCGGACGGGCACTCCCCGGCAGCGTGCGGGTCGTCGTGCTGCGTGGCGAGGGCAAGTCCTTCTCCGCGGGACTCGACCGGCAGGCATTCGCACCCGAAGGATTCGACGGCGAGCCGTCCTTCATCGACATGGCGCGCGGCTCGGAGGCCGAGCTCGACGCGACCATCGCCGAGTACCAGGAGGCGTTCACCTGGTGGCGCCGCAACGACATCGTGTCGATCGCGGCCGTACAGGGGCACGCGATCGGTGCCGGCTTCCAGCTCGCCCTCGCCTGCGATCTGCGGATCGTCGCCGAGGACGTGCAGTTCGCCATGCGCGAGACCAGCCTCGGCCTCGTTCCCGACCTCACGGGCACCCACCCCCTGGTGAACCTCGTGGGATACGCCCGCGCGCTCGAGATCTGCGCCACCGGGCGCATCGTGCACGCCGAGGAGGCCGAGCGCACCGGTCTCGCCAACCTCGTGGTCCCCGCCGACCAGCTCGACGCGGCAGGGCATGACCTGGCCGCGGCCCTGCTCGCCGCCCCGCGCGACGCGGTCGTCGAGACCAAGGCGCTGCTGAGCGGCGCCCTTTCGCGTTCGTACGAGGAGCAGCGCACCGCCGAGCGGGCCGCCCAGGGCCGCCGCCTGCGCGACCTCGCCGGCCTCGCCGACTGAACAGGCGGAACCCCGGCACGACCCTGCCCCTCGCCGTCCGGTGAGGGGCAGCGTCAGTCCCGGTCCACGACGGCCGTGACCAGCACGGCGACCGTCGCAGGACCCTCCACCGCGTCGGCCACCGCCCCGCGCACCGCCTGCGCGACATCGAGCGCCCGGTGGTCCCCGGCCGTCGCGAGCTCCACCCGGACATGACCGTCCGTGTGCTGAACGGCGCTGCCCAGCACCCGCGTCAGCGAGACGACGCCCGGGACCCCGGCCGCAGCGGTCCCGGCGGCCCCGTCCGGTTCCACCGCACGGACGTCGGCAGGAGGCTCCGTTGCCGGCTCGGGCTCCTCCTCCAGCAGCTCCGTCACCCTGAGGTCCACCTCGTCGACCACCAGGCCGAGCCGCTGGGCCGCCGCCGTCAGCAGAGCCGCGCGCAACGCGTCCGCCGTGGCGTGCAGCGGCCGCCGCGCCGTCGCGGAGAAGCCTGCCTCGATCCGCAGCGGGCCGGGCGGCAGCGCGCTGGGAGGCCCAGGTACCACCGGCTCCGGGGCGTGGTCCGGGTCGGCCGGGGCGATCCTGAGCGTCCCCAGAACGGCCCCCGACCCGGCCGCGGCGTCCCGCAGCACCGCCGCGGCGGCCCGTTCGGCGATCCAGGAACAGTCGGCGGGGCCGCCCAGAGGGAGCAATCTGCCCAGGCCGAGCCGTTGGCGTACCGCAGCGGTCCATCCGTCGGCCCTGTGCGGGCTGTCAGCCGTTGTCATTGCTCCACCCTGCCCCATCCACGGCGCGGGACCGGGCAAGCGCACTTACTGTGGGCCACGGAAGTCCAACCCGCCCCGAAGGGAAGAGCGGCGATGACCGAAAGCCCACAGCGGAACCGGCCCGACAGCCCCGGCAGTGTGTCCGGCGGGGACGACGGCAGGCAGAACCAGCTCACCAAGCGTGGCGGGGGAGCACCCGCGACGCGCGGACGCACCACCATCGCCGACGGTGTGGTCGAGAAGATCGCCGGAATGGCGGCACGGGACGTCGTCGGGGTCCACGCGATGGGCAGCGGCCTCTCCCGGACCTTCGGGGCGGTGCGTGACCGCGTTCCCGGCGGCAAGTCGGTGACCCGCGGCGTCAAGGCCGAGGTCGGCGAATCGCAGACCGCGCTCGATCTGGAGATCGTCGTCGACTACGGCGTGGCGATCGGCGAGGTGGCCCGCGACGTGCGCGAGAACGTCATCGCGGCGGTCGAGCGGATGACCGGCCTGGAAGTCGTCGAGGTCAACATCGCCGTGAGCGACGTCAAGCTGCCCGACGAGGAGGACGACGAGGACGAGTCCGAGACACGCGTCCAGTAGACCTCCCACGCGCGGCAGTTGAGGAGAGCACACGATGAGCATGGCTGTGGTCGGCCTGGTGGCCGGCATGGCGCTCGGTTTCGCCGGGTACTTCGGCGGGTTCGGGGCCTTTCTGCTGGTGGCCGCGCTGGGCGCGGTCGGCTTCATCGCCGGCCGCTTCCTGGACGGTGACCTGGAACCCGGCGACTTCTTCCGGAGTCGCGAGCGCGGCGACCGACGACGGTGAAGGGGGGAACAGGCCGGGTCGACGCCGCGGAGCGCGGGCAGACCCGGATCGCCGACCGGGTCGTCGCGAAGATCGCCGCGCAGGCGGCGAAGGAGGCCGTCGACGAGCGGCCCGAGGACGCCGCCGCACCGCGCGCCACCGTCACCGTGCACAACGACACCGCACGGGTGAGGGTCAGCCTCGACCTCGCCTACCCCTGCGACATCGGCCGGCAGTGCGGGTCGGTGCGTCGTCGTGTGGCCGAGCGGGTAAGAGCACTGGCGGGGATGGAGGTGCCCGAGGTGGCGGTCCAGGTCGAACGGCTGCATCCGTCGGGAGCGGGCACCGCGCGGGAGGGGAGCATCCGATGACCGAGCCCCAGGACCCGGAGAACAGCACGCAGCGCCTGCCCACCGTCGAACAGGCGGCACCGGGCGGTGTGCTCGAGATGGACCAGTCCGCGTCGGGATCGAGCTACGAACCCGCCGACCCGCCGGAGGAGCCGGGCGGCAGGGCGGGCCGCTTCTGGTCAGGGCGCAGGATCCCCGCGGCCCTGGTCGCCCTGATCGTCCTCGGCGGCGCCGGACTCCTGCTCTACGACATCGCGGCGGTGCGGGCCGACCACCCGGCCATGCAGTGGCGGCGCTCCGTCGCCGATGACCTGGCGAGCCGTCACCTCGACGACGTATGGGTCCTCGCGGGATCCGCGCTGGCGGCCGCACTCGGCCTCTGGCTGCTCCTCCTGGCCCTCACCCCCGGACTGCGCGCCCTGCTCCCCATGAGCCGCCGGCACGCCGGTGTGAGGGCCGGACTCGACCGGACCGCCGCCGCCCTGGTCCTGCGTGACCGGGCCGTGGAAGTGGCCGGTGTGCAGTCCGTGCGGGTGAAGATGAGCCGTCACAAGGCGACCGTGCGGGCCCTCTCGCACTTCCGTGAGCTCGACGACGTCAGGGCCGACCTGGACACCGTCCTGTCCACGGCCATCAGCGAACTCAGCCTGGCGAAGCCGCCCGGCCTCTCCGTGCACGTGCGCCGGCCGGCGAAGAAGGGGTGACCCCGTGATCAAGACCGTCAACCGGGTCCTGCTCGGCCTGGCAGGGCTGATCCTCGTCGTCGTCGGCGGCGCCGTCCTCGCGACGGGGCTCGGCCTGTCCGTGCCCTCCTGGTGGCCCTACGACGGCACGGACGACGTGCTGCTCAGCAAGGCCGACCGGACCAGGTGGCGGGACGAGGGCTGGTGGTGGCCCACCGTCATCGCGGTCCTCGCCGTCCTGGTGGTCCTCGCGCTGTGGTGGCTCCTCGCCCAGCTGCGCCGCGGGCGCCTCGCCGAGGTGCTGGTCGACAGCGGCGACGGCGAGGGCGCGCTGCTGCGCGGAAAGGCGCTGGAGGGTGTGCTCGGCGACGAGGCGGGCGCCCTGGACGGGGTGTCCGACGCCAAGGTCGCGCTGACCGGCCGGCGTACCGCCCCCCGCGCCCGGGTCCGGCTGCTGATGGAGCCGCACGCGGCCCCGGGCCTGGTACTGCGAGGCCTCTCCGAGGGGGCGCTGACCCACGCGCGGACCTCGGCCGGGCTGGACGAGCTGCCCGCCGAGGTCCGGCTGAAGGCGGTCAAGCACCGCGCGGAGCGGGTGAGCTGACGGACCGCCTCCGGGCGGGGACGTCAGAAACCGTGCCGGGCGCCGCCGTCGACGGGCACCATGATGCCCGTCAGGTAGGAGGCGGCCGGGGAGAGCAGGAAGGCCGAGGTCTTCCCGAACTCCTCCGGGGTGCCGTAGCGGCGCAGCGGGATGCGCGCCTCGTTGGCGGTGCGGGACGCCTCCGCGTCGCCGGACAGGGCGTCGAGCTCGCGCACCCGGTCCGTGTCGATCCGGGACGGCAGCACCCCGACGACCCTGATACCGCGCGGACCCAGCTCGTCGGCGAGCGACTTGGCGAAACCGGCGAGGCCGGGGCGGAGCCCGTTGGAGATCGTCAGACCCGCGATCGGCTCGTGCACCGACCCGGACAGGACGAAACCGATGACACCGCCCTCGCCGAGTGCCTCGGCCGCCGTGCGGGCCAGACGTACGGCACCCAGGAAGACCGACTCGAACGCCGACTGCCACTGATCGTCCGTGTTGTCGGCCAGGAAGCCCGGCGCGGGGCCGCCGACGCTGATGAGAATGCCGTCCAGCCTGCCGAAGCGTTCCTTCGCGGCGTCCACAAGCCGCCGGGCGGCCAGTGGGTCGGCGTTGTCCGCGGCGAGCCCGACCGCGTCGGGGCCCAGTTCGGCGGCGGCCTCGGCGGCACTCTTCTCGTCGCGGCCGGAAATGATCACCTTCGCACCGTCGGCGGCGAGAGCACGCGCGGTGGCGTTGCCCAGCCCCCGGGTCGCCCCGGTGACGATGTACACACGGTCCTTCAGTCCAAGATCCATGGCCCTATCCTGCCAAGTCCTCACCGGCGAGGTCGACCGCGCTGTTCACCAGACCGACGTGGCTGAACGCCTGCGGGTAGTTGCCGAGCTGGCGCCCGGTAGCCGAGTCGTACTCCTCGGCCAGCAGCCCCACGTCGTTGCGCAGGTCCAGCAGCCGGTCGAAGAGCGCTTCGGCCTCGTCCCTGCGGCCGGTCCGCAGCAGGGCGTCGACGAGCCAGAACGAGCACGCGAGGAACGCCCCCTCGTCGCCGGGGAGGCCGTCCACCGAGCCGCCCTCGGTGCTGTAGCGGCGGATCAGGCCGTCGTGGGCGAGCTCCTCCCGCACCGCGTCGACCGTCCCGATCACCCGGGGGTCTTCGGGCGGCAGGAAGCCGGTGCGCACGATGAGCAGCGTCGAGGCGTCCAGCTCCTGGGAGCCGTAGTACTGGGTGAAGGTGTTGCGTACGGGGTCGTAGCCCTTCTCGACGACCTCCGCGTGCACGGCGTCCCGCATCGCCCGCCACCGGTCGGCATCGCCGGGGAGGCCGGGGTTCTCCTCCAGGGTGCGCACCGCCCGGTCGGCTGCGACCCAGGCCATCACCTTGGAGTGCACGAAGTGGCGGCGCTCCCCGCGCACCTCCCACAGGCCCTCGTCCGGCTCGCGCCAGGAGGATTCCAGGAAGCCGAGCAGGCTGAGCTGCAGATTCCAGGCGTGCGGCTTGTCGTCGAGCCCGGCGGCCCGGGCCACCCTGAGCGAGTCGATGACCTCGCCGTACACATCGAGCTGCAGCTGCCGCACCGCCGCGTTGCCCGTGCGGACCGGCAGCGAGTTCTCGTAGCCGCTCAGCCACGTCAGCTCCGACTCGGGCAGTCTGCGCTCGCCGGCGAGCCCGTACATGATCTGGAGGTCCGCGGGGTCACCGGCCACCGCCCGCAGCAGCCAGTCCCGCCACGCGGCGGCCTCCTCCACATAGCCGGCCGAGATCATGGCGCCCAGGGTGAGAGTGGAGTCCCGCAGCCAGCAGTAGCGGTAGTCCCAGTTCCGTACGCCCCCGATCTCCTCCGGCAGCGAGGTCGTGAGGGCCGCCACGATCCCGCCCGTGGGGGCGTAGGTGAGCGCCTTCAGGGTGATCAGTGAGCGGAGCACCGCCTCCCTGTGCCTGCCGTGGTAGGTGCACCGTGCCGACCACTTCGCCCAGTCGGTGAGGGTGTGCTTCAACGACTTGTGAGGGTCGATCAGCTTCGGGCGCGGGGAGTGCGAGGGGTGCCAGGTGAGGACGAACGCCACGGACTCGCCCTCGGCGACCGTGAAAGAGGAGCAGGTGCTGAACTGCTGACCCCACGTCTTGACCGGCGGCTCGCTGCGCAGCCAGACGGAGTCGGGGCCCGCGACGGCCACCCGGTGGCCGTGCGAGCGGCGCATCCACGGCACCACGGAGCCGAAGTCGAACCGCAGCCGCAGGACGGAGCTCATGTCGACGCTGCCGCTGACGCCTTCGATGATCCGCATGACGTCGGGCGCCTTGTCGCGCTGCGGCATGAAGTCGATGACCTTGACGGTCCCGGTCCTGGTCTCCCAGAAGGTCTCCAGGACCAGGGAGTCGTCCACGTAGGCGCGCCGGGTGCAGTTGTCCGTGCTGTCCGTGCCCTGGGGGGCGATGCGCCAGTGGCCGTTGTCCTCGTCGCCGAGCAGGGCCGCGAAGCAGGCGCCCGAGTCGAAGCGGGGCACACACAGCCAGTCGACAGAACCGTTCCTGCCGACCAGGGCGGCCGTCTGGAGATCGCCGATGATGGCGTAGTCCTCGATACGTGGGGTCACGCTCTGGCGTCTTCCCGAACCTGGGCCGCGCTAAGCAGCGAATCCGGTGCGAACAGCCCGGGTGTGACGGCCCTCAGGCGGTCGCCGGTTCCGGCTGCTCCGCCGTCTCGCTCTCCTTGGCGGCCTCTTCGCGGTCGCGCTTCTCACGGCGTACGAGAATCACCCAGCCGACGGGGACCCCGGCGGCGAAGAGCCACCACTGCACGGCGTAGGCCATGTGAGGGCCGATGGAGCTGTCGTCGGGGGCGGCGATCGTCTCGGGGCTGCCGTCGGCGGGCGCCGGACCTGTCAGCTCGACGTACCCGCCCAGCACGGGACGGCCGAGCAGATGCGACTGCTGCGAGCTGTTCATCAGCATCACCTGGCGGTCCGGCAGACCCTCCAGGTCCTTGATGCCACTGGCGCTCGTCGTCTCGTCCGCCTTGAGCCGGCCCGTGACGGTGACCTCGCCGCGCGGCGGCGCCGGGACCTCCGGGAATGCCTGCTGGTCGGCGGCGGCCGGGACCCATCCGCGGTTGACCAGGACGGTGCCGCCGCCCTTGAGGTCCAGCGGGGTCAGGACCAGTACTCCGATGCGCTCGTCCTGCGAGGTGCGGCGGCGTACGACCACCTCGTGCTCGGTGTCGAACGTCCCGGTGGCCGTCACGGCTCGCCAGTAGTCGGAGCGGGGGACCGTGTGCCCGGGAGAGGTGAGGCGGGTGACGGGGGCCGGGGCCGACTCGAGGTTCCGTGTGATCAGCGCGTTCTGCTCGACCCGGTGTTCATGCCGGTGCAGCTGCCAGAAACCCAGCTCCACCATCGTGGGAATCATGGCGAGGACGAGGAGGGTGAGAATCACCCACTGCCGGGTCAACAGGAAGCGGTACACCCCATGACCGTACAACCGGGGTCATGGGGTGCGGCACGGAGGGTCCCCCGTGCGGACGGGCCGGCCCGTCACACTTTGTCCACGATGCCCGCCCTTCCCTCGGCGCGGGCGCAGTGGCCGCCGCAGTACCAGTGGCCGTCGACCTCGACTCCCTGGCCGATGACCTGGACCCGGCAGTGCTCACAGATGGGCGCCATGCGGTGAATGGCGCAGGAGAAGCAGTCGAAGACATGCACAGCGCCCTGCGCGTGCACCTCGAAGGACATCCCGTAGTCGTTTCCGCAAACCTCACAACGTGCCATGCGCCACAGGGTGGGACGCCGTGGGGCGACGGGCGAGCCGATGCCGGGCGAGTCGCCGCCGGTTCACTCCGATGACGGTGACGGTTTCGGCACGGCGACCGTCCTGGCCGGTGCCACATCCCTCAGCAGATGGGTGAAGGCGCTCTCCTCCAGGACCGGCGTGCCGAAGGACTTGGCCTTCACCGTCTTGGACGTCGCCGAGTCCGGGTCGTTGGTGACGAGCAGGCTCGTGAGCCGGGACACGCTGGTCGCCACATGCAGGCCCGCCTCCACGGCACGGTCCTCCAGGAGCTCCCGGTCGACGGAGGTGTCGCCGGAGAACGCCACGCGCATGCCCTGCATGAGGGGTTTGTCCGACTCGTAGCGCCCGGGGTTCGGATACGGGCACGCGGGGCGCTTGCGCGAGGGGCGCCAGCTGCCCTGACCCTGCGAAGGCCGGTAGCCGGCGCGCGGGGTGACCGGGGAGTCGTACCACTCGGTGAGCGGGCGGCACTCCAGCAGCGGCAGCCGTACCCCGTCCCTGGCGGCCGCGTGCAGACTCGGCCGGAAGGCCTCGGCCAGCACCCGGGCGTCGTCCAGGGCGTGGTGCGCGTGCTGCTGCACCACGCCGAAGTGCGCGGCGAGCGACTCCAGTTTGTGGTTGGGCAGGGGGAGCCGGAGCTCCTTGGCGAGCGCGATGGTGCACAGTCGTTGCTCGACGGGAGCGGTGACCGCCGCACGGGCGTACTCCCGGGCGATCATCGACCAGTCGAACGCGGCGTTGTGGGCGACGAGCACCCGTCCGGCGAGCCGTTCGGAAAACTGCTCGGCGACCTCCGGGAAGAGCGGCGCGCCCTCCAGGACATCGCTGGTCAGCCCGTGGATCCAGACGGGGCCGGGATCCCGCTCGGGATTGACCAGGGTGTACCAGTGGTCCTCGACGTCACCTCTCGCGTCCAGGCGGTACACGGCAGCGGAGATTATCCGGTCGTCGCGGGCGAGCCCGGTGGTCTCCACGTCGACGACCGCGTACCCCTGGGGATACGCGGCCGGCCACGGCGCTGCGGTCTGACGGTCGTCGAGCATGGTCACAGAGAATACGGGCCGGGACCGACAGCGACCTATCCGGGCACCTTCGGCCGTGAACCCGGACAAGGTGCCGCGCAGTTGACCCCGGCACCTGAAACGCGGGTCGGGGATGCGCCCGGAGAGGGCCCGGTGAGACGCTCCCGGGGTGACGGACACACAGGCGCAGACACACGACGAACCCCACGGGGGCGGGCTCGGCACCCGGCTCAACTGGCTCCGGGCCGCGGTGCTCGGCGCCAACGACGGGGTGGTCTCCACCGCCGGCCTCGTCGTGGGCGTGGCCGGGGCCACCGGGGACCGTTCCACCCTGCTGACGGCGGGCCTGGCCGGGCTGCTCGCGGGGTCCATGTCGATGGCGGCCGGCGAATACGTGTCGGTGTCCACCCAGCGCGATTCGGAGAAGGCCGCGCTGGCGACGGAGAAGCGGGAGCTCGAGGAGACCCCGGAGGCAGAGCTCGCCGAGCTGACCGGACTGCTGGAGGAGAAGGGGCTGAGCAACCGGCTCGCCCGGGAGGCGGCCGTCCAGCTCACGCAGCGCGACGCGCTGCGCGCCCACGCCGAGGTCGAGCTGGGCATCGACCCGGACGAGCTGACCAACCCGTGGCACGCGGCGGGGGCGAGCTTCCTGGCCTTCACGGTCGGCGCGCTGCTGCCGCTCCTGGCGATCGTGCTCCCGCCGACCTCGGCACGGCTGCCCGTCACGGTGGTCTCCGTGCTCGCGGCCCTGGCGCTCACCGGCTGGTGGAGCGCCCGGCTGGGCCAGGCGGCGGCGAGGCCCGCGGTGCTGCGGAACATGGCCGGAGGAGCGGTGGCCATGGCGGTCACGTACGGGGCGGGGGCGCTGCTGGGGGCGGCGGGGGTGTGAAGGGTGCCCGGTGCTTGCGCACGATCCGCCTGGGAGGGGCCGGACGCCCTCGTTCCGGGCCGCCCGGTCCGGGGCTCGGCAGCGCCCCGAGGGCCGCGGTGGCCAGCGAGATCAGCGCAACTTCCGTACCGGTCACACGCGTTCCTCCCCCTCGACGACGCGCGTGCCGGGAATCCTGCGACGGGGCAGTTGGCAGAACCCACCAAACGCTCATGACGCCATGTCTCACATACTTGTCGGTAACAACGTCTATGCCCGGCACCTCGGGCGGCTCTACGGTGCTCGCATGGAGCCGAACCTGCCCGATGTCGTGCTGTGGTCGATCCCGGCCTTCGTCCTGCTCACCGTCCTCGAAATGGTGGTCCACCGGCTTCACCCGGACGACGAGGCCGCCGGGTACGACGCCAGGGACGCCGCCACCAGCGTCACCATGGGGCTCGGCAGCCTGGTCTTCGACCTGCTGTGGAAGATACCCATCGTCGCGATCTACGCGGCCGTCTACGAGCTGACCCCGCTGCGCGTCCCCGTCCTGTGGTGGACGGTCCTGCTGATGCTGCTCGCCCAGGACTTCTTCTACTACTGGTCCCACCGGGGACACCACGTCATCCGGATCCTCTGGGCCTGCCACGTGGTCCACCACTCCAGCCGGAAGTTCAACCTCACGACGGCGCTGCGCCAGCCCTGGACCTCCCTGACCGTCTGGCCGTTCTACGTCCCGCTCATCGCCTGCGGTGTCCACCCTGCCGCGCTCGCCTTCTGCTCCTCGGCGAACCTCGTCTACCAGTTCTGGGTGCACACCGAACGGATCGACAAGCTGCCCCGGCCCTTCGAATACGTCCTCAACACCCCCTCGCACCACCGGGTCCACCACGCCTCCCAGGGCGGATACCTCGACCGGAACTTCGGCGGGATCCTGATCGTCTGGGACCGGCTCTTCGGCTCCTTCACCGCCGAGACCGAGCGTCCCGTCTTCGGCCTCACCAAGAACATCGCCACCCACAACCCGCTCCGCGTCGCCACCCACGAGTACGCCGCGATCGCCCGCGACGTACGGGCGGCCACCACCTGGGGCGAGCGGGCGGGCCGGGTCTTCCGGGGGCCGGGCTGGCAGCCGTCGCGCACCGCGGACGCCGCCACCGCCCCGACCGCGCCCGTGCAGCCGCGCGCCGCCACCGAGCAGGCCGGATGACCCCCCGTGCCGGTGCGCCCCGGCTCGTGCGCCCGCTGCTCGCGGTCTTCCTCGCCGTCTCCGCCGTCCACCTGGCGGGGCTCCTGGCCGGAGCCGACACCGTCCACCTGGTCACCAAGCCCCTGCTGATGCCCCTGCTCGCCGCCTACGCCGCCGCGCGGGGCGGCCCCCGTCTCCTCATCGCGGCGCTGCTGTTCGGCTGGGGCGGGGACGTGCTGCTGATGCCCGACGCGGATGCGGCCTTCCTCGCCGGGATGGGTTCCTTCGCCGTCGGCCACGTCTGCTACCTGTGGCTCTTCGGACGTGCCCGCGTCTCCCCGTCGGCCGGCCTCGCGTACGCCGCCGTCCTCGTGACCTTCGTCGTGCTCCTGTGGCCCGGTCTGCCGGGCGAGCTGCGGATTCCGCTGACCGGCTACAGCCTGCTCCTGACCGCGATGGCCTGGCGGGCCGGCGCCCTCGGCAGGTACGCGGCACTCGGCGGCGCGCTCTTCCTGCTCTCCGACGCGCTCATCGCCACCGGCATCGCGGACTGGCCGCAACTGCCCGCCCACGGCTTCTGGATCATGCTGACCTACCTGGCCGCGCAGTACCTGCTCACGTGGGGGGCGCTCGGCGGCCCCGCGGATTCCGCCGGCGCCGCCCCTGGGGCGTACCGTGAGGGGAGTATCAGAATCTGAGACGGACGAGGACTCCCACGCATGCGCGCCACAGTGATCCATGCCCCCCACGACATCCGTGTGGAGGAGGTGCCCGACGCCACGGTCCAGCAGCCCACCGACGTGGTCCTGCGGGTCCTGCGGGCCTGCATCTGCGGCAGTGACCTGTGGGCCTACCGCGGCGAATCGGCCCGCCAGCCCGGTCAGCGCATCGGCCACGAATTCCTCGGCGTCGTGGAGGAGGCGGGCTCCGGGGTCAACGGCTTCGCCGTCGGCGACCTCGTGGTGGCCCCGTTCGTCTGGTCCGACGGCACCTGCACCTACTGCGCCGAAGGGCTCACCACCTCCTGCCCCCAGGGAGGCTTCTGGGGATCGGTCGGTTCCGACGGCGGCCAGGGCGAGGCCGTCCGCGTCCCGTTCGCCGACGGCACCCTCGTCAGGCTCCCGGCCGCCGCCGCTTCCGACGACCGGCTGCTCACCGCGCTCCTGGCGCTCTCCGACGTCCTGGGCACCGGACACCACGCCGCGCTCGGCGCGGGCGTGAAGCCCGGCAGCACCGTGGCGGTCGTCGGTGACGGCGCGGTGGGCCTGTGCGGCGTCATGGCGGCCAAGCGGCTCGGCGCCGAGCGGATCATCGCACTGGGCCGCCACCAGGCCCGCACCGACATCGCCCGCGCGTTCGGCGCCACGGACGTCGTCGCCGAGCGCGGCGAGGCGGCCCTCGCTGCCGTACGGGAGCTGACACGGGGCGAAGGCACCCACGGGGTGATCGAGGCGGTCGGCACCGAGCAGTCGATGCGTACGGCCCTCGGCATCGTCCGCGACGGCGGCTCCATCGGATACGTCGGAGTCCCGCACGGCAGCGGCAGCGGGGTCGACCTCGGCGTCATGTTCGACCGGAACATCGCCCTGCGGGGCGGCGTCGCCCCGGTGCGTACGTACATCCCGGAACTGCTCCCCGACGTGCTGGACGGCACGATCGACCCGTCGCCGGTCTTCGACCTGTCGGTCGGGCTGGACGGGGTGCCGGGCGGCTACAAGGCGATGGACGAGCGTACGGCGCTCAAGGTCCTCATCAAGCCGTAGCCGTAGCCGTAGCCGACGGAACGCGGGAGGGGCCGGGGACAGCTGTCC